>CAZIRN010000001.1:0-45968 GCA_964541495.1 uncultured Rikenella sp.
AGTATTGATATCATTCACATAAGAATAAACATTTTCGGTAAAGGATGTGTTATACTGCAAGGCTATCTCAACCGGCACTTCACACTTGTCATTTACTATATAAATTGGATTCGGAATAAGAGGTTCACGGTTAACGTCGAGATACTTAACGAATTCAACCAGACCGTTTTGTGAAATAAATTCCTCATAACGGGGTTTGCCGCCATTTCCGTTTTCAACAATCTCACGCATGTCTTTCAAAGTAAGCAGAATCCCACGGTTTAGAAATGCAAGTTCTCTCAACCTCGAGGACAATATTTCAAAATTAAAATCAAGAGTCTGAAATATCTCGGCATCGGGTTTAAAAGTGATAATTGTACCCGTTTTATCTGTTTCGCCTGTTATAGTGACTTCTGTGACGGGTTTTCCTCTTTCAAATTTCTGGGTGAATATTTTTCCTTCACGATGGACTTCAGCAAATAGCCATTCAGACAAGCCATTTACTACGGAAACACCAACACCATGAAGACCTCCGGATACTTTATAAGAATCTTTATCAAATTTCCCTCCGGCATGCAATATTGTCAGTACCACTTCAAGAGCTGATTTCTGCTCTTTCTCATGCAAACCTGTTGGGATACCTCGTCCATTATCTGCAACTGAAACGGAGCCGTCTTCGTGAATTGTAACTTCAATTTTGTTGCAATAGCCTGCCAGAGCCTCATCAATAGAGTTGTCAATAACTTCATACACCAGGTGGTGCAACCCTTTCACCCCAATATCGCCTATATACATTGCAGGCCTTTTCCTTACAGCTTCAAGGCCTTCGAGCACCTGGATACTCTCTGCAGAATAATCATTAACGTCAGTAACTCTTTTTTCAGTATCACTCATTTTTCAACACTTTATTAGTCATTTATAAAGCCGGAACCATTCAATGCCCTGCTTTCCGAAAAGTCGGTGACAGTGAAGAACAGCCGAAAATATTCATGAAATTTTTTCTGGTTACAAAACCATTTACTGCTCCTGAATCCAACTTCACAATTCAAATATAAATCTTTGATTCAATGAAAATTAAATAATTCTGCAAATATACAAATAATATCCTTCGAGTGGGAATGGAAATGTAAAAAATTATCAACTATTTTCATAAGAAATAAACAGACTCTTTTTTGATGGGCATGAAATTGAATTGGCGGGATACAGATTAAACATCTAAAGGCTGTATGTAAAGCCGGCCTGGAAAATGAACCTATAAGAAGGATACCATGCCCATTCATAATATCTTGAAAAAGATATATTATTGAGCTTCATCCAGAAAGAAAGGATTTTAGTATATCTGTATTCTGCTTCCAAACTAAAATTAAGATGAGCCGACATATTGATTATCTTATCGCGTATAGCCTCGAATTCGGCAGTGTTTGTTGACTGAAGCATTTTTCTTTTACCGATTGCGTTTGCCGTTATTGAAGCAAGGATTTTATCTCTCAGATTATACTTGATTGCGAATTCTGCATCCCAGTCAGGTCTGCCCCATGCCCACTGTTCATTTGTCAGCGTATATTTAAAATAGTTTGCTTCTGCATAGAAATTTAACCGGGCATTTATTTTGCCGGCTGTTTCTCCATGTAAATTAAATATTTCAATGTCGTCATAGAGTGGCAGGAAGTAGTTTCCTCTGTATATTGGAATAGAGTCTGGTGTTGAAAAGTCTCTGAAAAGATAATTGCTGAAAAGCACAAGGTTATCAGAAATAGAGTAAGAAGCAAACAGTCTGTAGTAACCTTCAATACCTGTTTCTCCTGAAAATCCGGCCTTTACAATTAAAGGATAACTTGTCCCCCGTACTTTATATAAGGTATTGTCGGGTATAATAAAAGGATTGAATCTGATGAGTTCCCCCGGAGTGTTTTTCTCAAGTTTGCCGTTAAGCTCAGTAAAGAAATCAAGGCTGGCTGGAATTATGTTAAAAGCGAATCTCAGATCGGGGTATATCCGTAACCTGGCATTATCACCCAGGTTCCGGTCAAGAAGGATATCTGCACCAAGTTTGACATTCCATTCAGTACTGCTTTTTTTCACAAAAGGCGAGAGAGAAAAAATATATCTCGAAGATGAAGAAATAGTATCGGATGGTTTGTAATAGTCGAAATCGAGTCCTGATCCGATATAAAAACCTTTCAATTCTTTCGATGCTGCGCCTTTAAGCATTAAATTATTCTGGTAGAAGTCTTTATGTGAAGTGAAATAATTATAATTCAATCTTATATTATATGCAAGTTCCGAAGAATCGGTATTGACTGAGCTTAAACCGACATTTGCGCCAAATGAATAATAATTCAGCTTAATATCTTTTCTGGAAGGATTATAATCTGTAAATGATGTATCATAGCCATAGGCGTATCTTGTATTCTGGCTGAAATCGATTGAACCTTCAAGAACATTTTCACTGAAAAATTTACGTCCGTAAAGTGATGCATTATTATCCATATATCCTGCAAATACTTTTTTCTGATTTTCGAGCTTAACCTTGCCGTTTGCCGAAAAATGGCCTGCATAAAAACCAATTGCTCCTTTTTTGGAGCGCAGGTTTGTGATACTGAGTTCTGCCAAAGGGGTTATATAATTTCCAAAACCAAGTTTAATAAAGCTGTTATAAAGCTTATTCAGTGGATCAGGCACCATAGTGGCAGGTTTCAGAGGACTGATGGTATAAGTTGGAGAATAGCGCGATGTTTCAATTGCGTATTTGAATTCGGGTTTTATTCTGAATGTATCGGTCATATCGGGGAGAAAACTCTTTTTTGTCACGTCCGGCAGAGACGGTTTATAAGGGTTATAAAGGGTTATTTCTCTCTTAATAACCGGTTTCTGACCAGAAACCGAAAAAACCGGAATAATTATCAGAAATATTGTTGAAATCAGGATATTTCTTTTCATTTTACAGTTTTTAAAATATTATAATTATTACTGATGAGTTGTAATGGCGTCGAGTTTTGCCTGGACTTCATTTAAAATTTCGTCGTCGGACACAGGATAGTTCTCTTTCAATCCCTGCAATATTGCTCTCGCCATGACAGTATCTCCCTTTTTCAAGCTTATATCTGCAAGAAGTATAAACGATCTGGCCATCCAGTATTGATGGGGCGTATTCATATTAACAAATTCATTGGCAATTTTTTCGGCTTCATCAATATTTCCCAGTATCATAAGTATTTCGGCAACTCTGTATTTCGACTCGGCGCCCTGCTCGCTGGTAATTTCGCCCGCCAGTTTTCTGAATTCTCTCAATGCCTCGTTATAATGGTTCAGGCTGTAATAAGCCTTGGCTAATGTAAATGTTGCCTCCCTGACAAGCTCATCAGGTATGTTATTTGACTTTAAGATTCTTTCTGCAACACTTATGGCTTTTTCAGCATCTCCGGCTTCCCATGCCGATTTCAACTGGCCTCTCATGGCAAGTACCATAACATCCGGTTTCTCCGTAATTTTTTCAAGCTGTTCATAACAGGAAAACGACTTAAGGTAATCTTGTTTTTCATACATAAGAGATGCTGCAGAACGTAGTGCCGGTTCAAGGAATTCACTGCCGGATAATTCTATTACCTGAAGGTAATAGTTAAGTGCTTCATCTTTCTTCCCCGAAATTGAGTAACATTCAGCCAGATAATAAAGTGCATTTACACGGAAGCTGCCATTACTGAATTCCTTCAAATAATTATTGAATACTTCTGTAGATTTGTCACAGTTCCCAGCCATGTACAGGCGCTCTCCAGACATATAAAGTAAAGAATCCCGTTCTGTCAGACTTACATCGGCATAGCCTTTAAGAGATCTTACATAGGCAAAATACGATTCGACATCATTCATCTCGACGTAAACGTTTTTAAGACCGGTAAGTGCATACCGTGCTTCAGGAGTCGAACTATAATTTTCAATAACTTTTTTGAATTGAGCGATTGCCTTCTGGTTATCGCCTGTGTCAAAATAAAGCAAACCAAGTTGAACTATTGCGCGAGGAGCAAATGGACTCGACGGGTAGGAAGATACAATCTGGTTAAAATCTGCCTCACCCTTCGCATTATCTTTCAGGATAATATATGCTCTTCCTCTTTCGAAAAGGGCTCCGGGAAGATATTTGGAGGAGGGATACATAGATATAAGTTTTGACAATGTTTCTGCTTTTGACTTATGGTTATTCATCAAACCGAGGGAAAATCCTTTCTGATAGAGAGCATAGTCGGCATCCGTTTTACCATATTCTATTACCTTATTATAATATTCAATTGCTTCAGAATATTTTGTATCAATAAAATAGCAGTCGGCAATTCTGTTTCGTGCATCTATCAAAATATCGGGCCGTACATTTGTGGCTGACGATTCGAAAGATTTAAAATGTACAAGGGCACCGGAATAATCCTTCAAATTAAAAAGTGCATATCCTAAATTATATCTTACAAGGCTATATTCATTGAGTAGCATTGATCCCGGGATACCCATAAAAGCCTGATAGTCGGCAATAGCCTTTTCATATTGTCCGAGCCTGTAATATGCCTCACCTCTCCAGTAAATAGCACGAGCCTTCAATTGTCTGTTATATTTTTCGTATTTCAGCGATTTGTCGAACATATCTATTGACGCTGCAAGTTCCAAATTATTAAAAAGTTCGAGCCCACGGTAGAAAGCCACTCTCTGATATGCTTCTTCGAATCTCGCGTCTTTATTCAATATTTTATCAAGGGATGCAAGTGCATCCTTATAGTTTTTAATCTGAGTATATACTGAAATAAGCATATTATATACCTCTTCGATCTTATCAGAGCCGGGATAAAGTTCTATATAATCCTGTAAGGCTCTTATAGCTTCCCCGAATGGTGAATATGAAGTTTCGTAAAGTAGTTTTGCATAATTAAACAATGCTTCCTCGCGTATTTGAGGGTCAAAATTGAGTTGTGATGCCTGGCCTAAAGCAAATTTCGACCGGGTCATATCTCCTTTTTTCAGATAGCAATCGCCAAGTATTAGCCACACATTCTGACTTAGTATATCAGGCTTAGCAGTCAGCTCGAGAAAAATCTTTATTGCTTTATCGTACTCCCCGGTCATATAATAGCAATAGGCAAGCTCATATTTATCCTCTCTCCCGCTCGCTTTTGCACCTGCTACATATTTTTCAAGATAAGGGGCAGCTTCACTATAATTGCCTTTATTATAATAAGCGTCGCCGATAAACCTGTAAAGTTCAACTGCTCTCTGTTTACCGGCAGATTTAAGTAAGCCCGGGGCAATTGAAAGAATTCCGTCATAATCTTTGTGAAAATACATTATCTGAGCAATATAGAAAGGAACCACACTGCCGAATGTCTCATCGTCGCGCAGTTTCATAAAACCGTCGAGAGCGGTTTCATATTTGCCCTCCTCGTAAGCAATATGAGAAAAGTAATAAAGTGCAGGCGAGGTATAATATGTATCAATATCTTTGATTTCATTGAACATCAGAAGAGCTGTCTGTTTGTCTCCTGTCATCATAGCCGAATAGCCATATCTGAAGCAAAATTCCGTGAGTTTTTCCCCTGTAAGAAGCATGCGGTTTATACGCTGGTAATATGAAGCGGCTTTTCTGTAATTCTTATTCTGATAGAAATAGTCTCCGAGAGACATTGTTGCATCGTTCACCAGTTCACTTTCAGGGTATGTTGCAATAAACCGTGTCATTTTATATTCGGCATCGGGATGAAAAAGCTTCAATGAAGCCATTGCGCTGAAAAATTCTGCATTGCATTTTCTGTTAAGGTTTTCGTCGGCATTATTACTAAGGTAAGCATCCAAAAACCTGATTGCTGCCGGGAATTTTTCTTTTTCATAAAATTCCATTCCCTTAAGGTATTCCGAGCTTATGCTTTCCTGCATAAATGAAACCTGTGCAGTGAGGCTGTTTACTGTGAAGATGAGAACTGATATTGAAATTAACCTGCTGTTCATAACTTTTTAATACATTGAAATTTCGTGCATAGTGCAAAGATGCAGAAAAAAAGAAATCATTAAAATCAGACATAAAAATACAATTTATTAACGGCAGCTATTTTGCTTTATTACCGAATTTATTAACAACTCAATATTAGTTATCAATTCTTTGATTATTTTGGCAAAAATAAGTTTCATGGAGGATATTCATTCACTCGGCTCTATTATTGAATTCAACGGTTGCACTATCTGGCAACAGGATCATCTTGTACTTACCGATGTCAGCTTCTCTGTAAAAAGAAGTGAATTTCTCTATCTTATAGGTAAAGTTGGTAGTGGGAAAACAAGTCTGATAAAAACTATTAATGCACAGATTCCTCTCAAAGATGGTGAAGCAATCGTTGCAGGATTCAATTTACGGAAGCTCAAAAAAAAGCAAGTCCCATATCTGAGAAGAAAGCTTGGTATTGTATTCCAGGATTTTCAACTTCTTACCGACAGAAATGTTCACGACAATCTGGAGTTTGTATTGAAGGCAACAGGCTGGAAAAACAAAAGAGAAATAGAAACAAGAATTACTGAAGTACTGGATAAGGTGGGACTTGGTCTGAAAGGATATAAAATGACTCATCAGCTTTCAGGAGGTGAACAGCAGAGGGTTGTGATAGGCAGGGCTTTATTGAACGATCCTGATATAATACTTGCCGATGAACCGACAGGGAATCTCGACCCTGATACGTCCGATGGAATTATCAGGTTGCTTCAGGAAATCAATAAAACCGGAAGGGCTGTGATAGTTGCCACTCATAATTATACACTTCTTAAGAGATATCCGTCACGTACCCTGAAATGCGAAAATGAAAAACTTACTGAGTTAAAAGAAGAGGAAAATACCGGTTTTATATGATTATTTATTCTTTGCCAGAAAGTACAGAACAGAGAAAATTTTCCCACATTATTTGAAAATATTCAAAGGCCAGGGAAGAGAATTCTTATAGATACGATAGTAAGGTTTATTCACGCTTCCAAATGACTCCATGAATGATGCTATAGAAGGAATTGAAGAACCGGCAAAATCAAGAATAACCTCTTTGCCTGCATTCTCTTCGATTATCTTATTTATGAAATAGTAGTTAAACCGTCCTTCTCTTCCTGCCGGAGTGTTGACTACAAAAAACAAGTTAATATATCCTGGAAGGTTAAAATAAAACTGTCCGAAAAGAATGTTTTTATCAGCTCCTTTCACACCCTCTATTCTACCCTTCTCCTGTTGGATACAGAACTTCATAAGGTTTAAAAGACGTTTAAGGTCTCTTTGTTTAACGCCTTTAATAATTTTCTTCTTTGTACGGACAAAAACTTCAATAAGTTGTTCAGGTTCAATATCGTAAGTAAGTTCGATTTTCTTTCTTCCTGCTTTCTCAATATTTTTCCTGCAAGAATGGGAAAAATTATTCCATAGAACATTATAAGGTTTTGAGAGGTCAAGTTCATAGTTTGCTCTTTCAAAAACCTTGAATCCGTCACGTTCAATTTTTTGTCCGACACATAAATCAAGAAGTTTATAAAACTCAGGAAGATAATCGAGAAATTCGTTAATAGCTTTCCCCGGCGACTTATCTGGTGAAAAAGCGCCTAATTGCTGCAGAAATACAGGCGTTGTAATATATCTGATACCTATCTTTTTTCTTACCGGGAGCGGAAATACCGAATCATATTCATCATCTATAAGGGCCTCCCATCCGGGAGCCATAATATCGAGAAACCATGAGAAGGCATAAGGTTTTAATACCCTGGAATTTCGAATGCATATATCCCATTGCTTTCTGTCAATTTCCCGATTTTTGAGGTAAATAATCATTTGTTCTGATAGTTCAGGGTATTTTCAAAAACCTTTTTCCACTCTGTTGCTTTCTTTCCCTCTGCCAAAGTTTTGTTATGCCAGACCGATTGAAACAATCCTCCTGCATTCCTTGTTTCGTCAATAAGTTTTTCAATAACTGACATAGACTCTTCAGGTTTAAATTTTTTATACTGGATAAGAGTCGCATCCATTATCTGAAACGGGAAAATAAGCAGATTTGTTTTTCTTTCTGATGACAAATCATAAAAAAAGAAAGGATTTGAGGTGCCTGCTCTGAATCCGGGTTCATCCGGATAGCCCATAGAATAATCTTCGCTGAAACCTGCATTTATTAGATTAGAATATGAATCAGGGAACTTCAGCCTTATAAAATGATACCTGGCAGCAAATATATCATTTTTGGTTATCTGGCATAAACGTTCCTTTTCCATATTAAGTTTTGAGGCATTCCCGCATGAATAATAAGAAGGATGAAGACCTGTTTTTGTTTTTCCCGCAATTTCTGCAATAAGTTTTCGGTAATCATCATGTTGATACGACGGCCATCTGTCATAATCCGTCCTGTCGCCAACAGGAAAAAAGATTATTATCCGGTTACTGTTTTCAATAGTCCTGGAAAAAATATAATCAAATACATCCCATGGGTCTTTCTGTTTCCTCGATACTATACGATATCTTTCTAAAGCATCTGTATCTTTTTTACCTATATCACGTAGAAACCCTCCTATATTCCTGAACATATCCTTACCGAGGTATTTAAAAGGCTCATCAACATCGAAAGTTATAATTGCCGTGAATATATTTCTTTTAAAAACCACATTTGGAAATTTCAGAATTAGCAACCTTGCAAGCTCTTTAACCCATAAATTTATAACTGGTTTTTGAAGGAAGCCATGCCGGAAGGCAAGACTCGAGGAAGCAGGGAAACGTCCATGAATATCAGGTTCAAAATCAAGATATTCTTCATACCTGGTCATAAGAAAGAATGTCGCTGAGAAAATATCGAAAGGAAAGTCAGACTGACCGTCCGATTGAAAAAAAACCGGAAGCCCTTTCCACCATGTTACAGATAAATTGAGATTTCTTATTCCGGTTTCAGAAAGAAAACCAGAGGGTATAATTTTAAAAGTTCCTTTTATCTCCTCATTGGAATAATTAATAACAGGACTTTTACCAAGTTTTCTTCTGTCACTGATTATTTCAAAAGGTACTCCCAGAAGTTCTGATAAGATAAATTCGGAAATATACCCGAGCCTCGGGGTAAGTGTGCGGGTAAATATTTTTACAATTAAAATATCCATAAGCACAAATTTAGAGAAATATAAATATGAATAAAAGACTTTTTACTATTGGAAATAAATAGTGAATACTTTTAAAACCTTAAATTTCAATTATTACTTTTCTCTATGTTTGTTTGCTTTAATATAAAAAAAGGAATGACTATTTCTATACAAAAAAAGGGCTCATTTCTGAGCCCCTTAATAGTTTTCTTAGTAAACGGTAAAAGGTTATTCAGCTTTCCTTACTTTCACGGCAACAGGTCCTTTTTCTCTTTCTTCAATTTCGAATTCAACAGCCTCGCCTGTTTCAAGAACTTTAATGCCCTCAAGACCAGTACGGTGTACAAAGATATCTTTGTTGTCTTCAGTTTGAATAAAACCGTAACCTTTAACTCTGTCGTACCATTTTACATTACCTTTCATTGTTGTAGTTTTTAATTTTTATCTTAAATTTTCTCTCCTTCTTTGTCCATTATTATTCCTTTTAAAATTTCTTCGTTCTGGCTTTTCAACTGATTCGTTGACAATAATATTACGCCCCTTTACTTCGGAACCATTAAGTTCCTTTATAGCTCTTTTTGCATTGGCTTCGTCAGGCATTTCAACAAAACCAAAGCCTTTGCTTCTTCCGGAGTACCTGTCAGTAATTATCCTTGCGGATGTTACTTCACCGTATTCCTCAAAAATTTCTCTTAATTCTGTTTCCTGCATTTTAAAATTCAGGCTACCAACATAAATGTTCATGATAAATTAGTTTAAAATATAAAACAGCAACAAAGGTGATGTAAATTTTCTGAATAACAAAATATATTAATTATTATTCTCATAGCTGTGTCATTAATCTGAATTTTTATCTCAATGATGATTTATGAGACTATATCATTAATTGCACTACCTGAATCTAATATGAAAGTTTTTATATCTTTGCCTCTTCTTTAAGAAAATTTAATTTAAAATAAACCTGTTATATTATGGGAAAAGGTGACAAAAAGACAAAAAGAGGTAAAATATTTCTTGGTACATACGGTGTAAGCAGGCCAAGAAGAAAATCAAAAAAAACAACTGTAATACAACAAACAGCTATCAGTAAAGAAGAAAAAATTAAGAAACCTGCAAAAGCCAAAAAGGAAATAATGGTTGAACCCGAGACTGTTTCTATCGAAGTCTCCGGACAGGAAGCTGCAACTATTGAAAAAACCGTAAAGGTAAAAGCTCCTGAAACGACTGAAAAAAAACCAAGGCAAAAGAAGGAAACGGCTGAAAAGAAGCCTCCAAGAGAGAAAAAGGAAGATTCAACAGAAAAAGAACAAGTGGAAAAAAAAAGCATTGAAAAGGCCAAAACTGAAATAGCAACAAAGAAATCAAAATCGCCCAAAATTGCTAAGGAGCCGAAAGCTAATAAAAAACCGGAAGATAAAAGCTGATCTTTTTATAGAGTAATCATTCTCATAATACTCTTTATTATTTAAAAACTTCAGCCAGCATGAAAAAAATAATAAAAGCTACAATATTTTATGTATTATTCTGGCTGTCATTCTTTATTTTGGCCAGACTTATCTTTCTTCTGGTTCAGTTCGACGAAATGGCTAATTATGGAATCACCAATATTTTGCTTGCTTTTTATCATGGACTAAAAATGGATATTTCTGCAACCGGATATATCCTTATGCTTCCCTTGCTCACTGCTGTTCCATGGTTCTTTACAGGAGGAGACTGGTATAGAAAATGGCTGAAGATATATTCAGCTATACTTTTAATTCTTTTCATTCCTCTTATTCTTTGTGACGCATTCATATATTCATTTTGGGCCTATAGACTTGATTTTTCAGTTATAGGGTACCTTAAGGAGCCTAAAGATGCAATTGCATCAATAACTACAATCCAGTTATTTCTGCTAATAATCATTGATGTAGTTATAACATTTATATTCATCAGGCTATGTAACAAATTAATTGACAAATTCTTTCATAAAGAAGCCACAACAACTTCTCCCATTATCTCTTCTTTTGTCTATCTCTTGTTAACAGGATTTCTTATTATACCTATAAGAGGAGGATTTGGCGTTGCACCTATGAATTCGGGCTCGGTTTACTTCAGTGAGCACCTTTTTCTGAACCATACTGCATTAAATGTTATCTGGCATTTCGGATACACTGCTTTACATATAAAACCGCGGGAAAATCCATATAAATTTTACCCTGAAGAGGAAGCCCATGAATGTTTTTCCATGCTTTTAAAAGATAATGGTACCACTAAATATATGCTTAAAACTGAAAAACCAAATATCCTTTTAATAATACTAGAAAGTTTTGGAAGTGATGTAATAGGCATTACACGAACTGATTCGGTAACTGCCCCCAGATTCAAAGAATATGTTCCTGAGGGTATTTATTTTACAGGTCTTTATGCGGCAGGTTCAAGGACCGACAAGGCCATACCTGCAATACTTAGTGGATATCCAAACCTTCCTTTAATACAGGTAATCAGAGAACCTCGTAAAACTCAGACAATGCCCGGATTGTTTAAACTTCTCGACAGTGCAGGATATAAAACATCATTCTGGTATGGCGGAGATATTAATTTTGCCAATATGAATTCTTTCATTACTACCATGGGATTCAGAGAAAAAGTAACAATAGATAATTTTGACAAAAAAGACAGGAACTCAAAGTGGGGAGTTCACGATCATATATTATTTGAGCGTTTAAATGATTCACTTAATACATCAAAAAATCCTTTTGCATACGCTGTTCTGAGCTTAAGCAGTCATGAGCCTTTCGAAGTGCCTATGGCTCCTGTGTTTAAAGGACATGACATACTGAGCCAGTTCAAAAACTCGATTTATTATACCGACAAATCACTTGGAGAATTTCTCGACAGGGCAAAAAAGACCGACTGGTGGAAAAACACATTGATAATAATAACCGCCGATCATTGCAGAAGAAATTCAGATACTATTCCTGTATATTCTGAATCAATATTTAAAATCCCTCTGCTATGGCTTGGGGGAGCAATTGCTGTAAAAGACACTATAATTAGAAAACCTTTCAGCCAGTTCGACCTGCCATTAACGATAGCCTCACAACTGAAATTCAAAGCCAATTTCCCTTTCAGCAAAGATATCCTTTCAACTGGATCGGTTAATTTTGCCTTTTATACTTATAATGAAGGCTTTGGTTTTGTTACAGATACTTCTTTTGTAGCATACGATATAAAACTTGGCAATTGCCCTGCAAAAAGGGGTAACCGAACAGATTTAGCCGAAAAATTCGGAAAAGCTTTTCTCCAGGTACTGTTCGATGATTACCTCTCAAGATAAAGATTATTCTTTACACATACTTTAGCAGCATCTCTTTGGAGATATAAAATTCTACTTTATTTATTCACTTTTCTTAAATAAACTTAAAAAAGGAGTTGAATATATTAAAGTTTAAAGAATGAGAAAATGCTATGCTATCTTTGCCTGAATTTTATTGGACGAACAATGAATAAAACAGTGGAAAAAATTTGTTCAGGAAATCTTGTATTCTTCTTTTTTTCACTTGTTATTTCTATCTCTTCTTTTGCACAGCCAGACACATCAGACTACGGCAGAGCCGACAGACTCCAGCAGATAGTTTCCGGAAAGGTTTTTTACGGTAATGTAAGGCCGACATGGCTTAATGCCACAGGCCGTTTTCTTTATGAAAGCACCACACCTCACGGCATTGAATATTATATTGTTGATGCAGTTTCGGGAACAAAAATAGTAGCATTTGATCAGGCGCGTTTTGCAAAAGCCTTTGAAATCACTACGGGCCAAAAGGCTGAACCTGGCAAATTGCCTATTAGAAACATTGTGTTTACCGAACGCATGTTGAGCTTTTCTTTTAACTTCGATAATTATAACTGGATTTGTATATTAAGAAATTATAGAATAATTAAGGGCGACAAGATACCTGAAAGAACAAGAAACGAATCGGACTGGAACTGGGGCTTCCGCGATGAACTCCGAAATAGCCCTGTGCAATCGCCCGATAAAAAATGGACAGCATATATAAAAAACTATAACCTTTATGTAAAATCTGACAGTTCCAATAAAGAATATCAATTAAGCTACGACGGAGGTACAGGAGAATATTATTCATCTTTTATAATATGGTCGCCCGATTCGAAAAAACTCATAACCTGCAGGGTAAGGCCTGCTGAAAAACACATGATTTATTATATTGAGTCATCGCCCGAAGAACAGCTTCAGCCAAGACATTTTTCCTATGAGTACCAGAAACCGGGTGATGCAATTCCTCAGTTCTATCCTCAACTATTTGATGTAGAAAAAAAGAAACACATTAAAGTCGATGATTCATTGGTTCCCAGCCAGTATTATATTGATAATTTAAAATGGAGTAAGGATTCGAAGTACTTTACCTATGAATATAATAAAAGGGGGCATCAGGTTTACCAGGTTATAAAAGTGGATGCTGAAACAGGTGATAGCAAGATTATTATAAACGAAACATCTCCCACTTTTATTGATTACAGCGGGAAACGTTACAGGTTCGATCTTGAAAATGCTCATGAGATTATATGGGCATCTGAGAGGGACGGATGGAATCATCTTTATCTCTATGATTCGGAAACAGGGAAGGTCAAAAACCAGATTACTAAGGGTGAATGGGTAATAAGAGGCGTAGTGGGTGTGGATGAAAATATAAGACAGATAATATTTCAGGCCAGCGGAAGAGAACCGGGTGATCCTTATTTTGTTCATGTTTACAGAATAAATTTTGACGGCACCGGCCTTAAACGGCTCACCGACGGTTACGGAAATCATGAGGTTAGTTTTTCCCCCGATAAAAGGTTCTTTACCGATACATGGTCAACAGTTGACACACCTCCGGTTGCAGTGTTAAGAAACGGAGAAGACGGCAGGCTCATAATGGAGCTGGAGAAGGCCGATATTACGCGTCTTCTGGAAACAGGCATTAAACCTCCCGAACCGTTTTCGGCAAAAGGCAGAGACGGAGTTACGGATATATGGGGAATTATTGTAAGGCCAGGTAACTTCGACCCTTCAAAAAAATATCCGGTTATAGAAAATATTTATGCCGGGCCTCACAGCAATTTTGTGCCCAAAAGTTTCCAGCCTATTATAAGCGGTATGCACCAGCTTGCAGAACTTGGCTTCATAGTTGTACAAATTGACGGCATGGGAACTTCGAATCGTTCAAAAGCATTTCATGACGTCTGCTGGAAAAATTTAAAGGATGCGGGCTTCCCCGACAGAATACTATGGATAAAAGCTGCAGCCCGCAAATATTCATATATGGATACTTCCCGTATAGGCATATACGGAACTTCTGCCGGTGGCCAGAATGCTGCCTCAGCTCTTCTGTTCCATAATGACTTTTATAAAGTTGCCGTATCGGCTTGTGGCTGCCACGATAACAGGATGGATAAGATGTGGTGGAATGAACAGTTTATGGGATGGCCCGTAGGGCCAGAATATATTGAATCGTCAAATGTTGAAAATGCATGGAGGCTGAAAGGCAAACTAATGCTAATAAACTGTGAAATGGATAAAAATGTTGACCCGAGTTCGACAACACAATTTGTAAATGCTCTGATAAAAGCAAACAAAGAATTCGAATATGTTTTTATACCCGGGGCAGGTCATTCGAGCGGGGGCACTTACGGAGAAAGAAAACGACGCGATTTTTTTGTCAGATATCTTCTTGGTGTCGAACCCCCCGACTGGAATAAAATAGTGAATTGATACCTATTGGAATTTACACATCTATTTTTCTCTTCTCACATAAATAATTCATTGACAAAAGGTTTTAGATGTGCACCATAGCTTTCATCACACCATCCCTGTATCCTGCAACAAGCTCGAATGCCTTCTGAGTCTGCTCAAAGTCAAATATATGAGTAATCATTTTTTCAGGTTTCACTATTCCCCTGCTTATCAGGTCGAGAGTGGGCTGCACCATCTCATTTTGCCGCCTGACATTTCTGATAGTAATTTCTTTTCTTCTTAAATCTTCAGCGCTGAATTTCCATTCATTAGATGAAGGAATGCCAACAATCAGCAGAATTCCTCCGGGTTTTAGAATTCTCAATGCCTGGTCAACAGCCTCTTGTTTGCCGCAACATTCAAAAACCATATCGAGAAGGTCAGGCTCATTTGTTTTCAGTTCATCAACTATATCGGTCTTCAATGGATTCCATGTCCTGTAAGCGCCCAAATGTTTTGCCAGTTCTAAACGTTCATTTATAAGGTCAGTCATATAAATCCTGCCGGCTTTTTTACTCATAGCCGTCAGAAGGACACTTATGCCTATCGGTCCGGAACCAAGAATGCCGATATTCCTGTTTTGCAATGACCCGGCAAGTTCTGTAGCATAAAGTCCGATAGACAAAGGCTCTGATAATGCGGCCAGATCGAAGCTGATCCTTTCGTCAACCGGATAACAGCTCGATTCAGGCATAACGATGTATTCGGAAAGGCAACCCTCTGCCTGGCCCGGACATCCAAGGAATTTAATATTCAGGCATGTATGGTAACGGCCTGCACAGCACTGTGAACATTTAAAACAGGGCATTGCCGGATCCACTGCAATCCGATCTCCTGGTTTCAGTTTCATAACAGAATTACCTGTTTTTTCAATAATTCCTGAACATTCGTGTCCAATAGTGAAAGGAAATTCAATAATCTGACTGCCTATACGGCCTTCATTGTAATAATGAATATCCGAACCACAGATTCCCACCGATCTTATCTTAATCAGAACATCGTCGGAATTGATAATCTCAGGAATTGGCTTTTCAACCATTTGAATTTCCCTGATGCCGGTAAGAACCATTGCCTTCATAAAATCTTTGATAATATTTAATTTCGGTATCTTTTGTTATGTCTCTATTCAGATGTACATATTTATCAATTGTTCAAGCATTTCCTGTTTTCCGCTTATCGGTCTTGGTTCTCCAAGCTCTTTGGCAATATCTCTGATCTCCTCGAGAGAAAGTTTTCCTTTTTCAAATTCTTTGCCTTTACCTTTATCGAATGACTCATATCTCTTCGTTTTTAGTTTAAGATAATCGCTTTCTTTCAGTATTTTATCCGCAATGATAAGTGCTCTGGCAAAAGTATCCATACCGCTGATATGAGCTATGAAAAGATCCTCGATGTCGGTGGAGTTTCGGCGTACTTTTGCATCGAAGTTGATTCCGCCGGTCGAGAAGCCGCCTGCATTAAGAATAATCATCATAGCTTCTGTTACTTCATAGATATTGGTTGGAAACTCATCGGTATCCCATCCGTTCTGATAATCGCCCTTGTTTGCATCAATGCTCCCTAAAAGATTTGCATCGGCTGCAACCTGAAGTTCATGTGTAAAGCTATGTCCGGCAAGAGTTGCATGATTAACTTCTATATTAAGTTTAAAATCTTTGTCGAGGCCATATTTTCTAAGGAAGCCTATGACTGTTGAGGAATCGAAATCATACTGATGTTTTGTAGGTTCCATGGGTTTTGGTTCAACAAGGAATGTCCCTTTGAAACCTTTTTTCCTTCCGTAATCCCTGGCTACAGACAACATCATGCCCATGTGATCGAGTTCCCTTTTCATATCAGTATTATGCAAGGTCATATAACCTTCTCTCCCTCCCCAGAAAACATAGTTTTGTCCGCCAAGCTCAATTGTAGCATCAATTGCATTTTTAAGCTGTGTTCCAGCGCATGCAACAACATTAAAATCCGGATTTGTAGCCGCACCGTTCATATAACGGGGATGAGAAAATAGATTGGATGTGCCCCATAGAAGTTTCACACCTGTCTGTTCCTGCATTTTTTTCATTACCGGAACATATTTTGCAAGTCGCTTCTCAATCTCAAACACTGAACCATTACCGACTATATCCACATCATGGAAACAATAATATTCAGTTCCGATTTTTGTAAAGAATTCAAAAGCGGCATCAAGTCGTTGCATTATTTTATCATCAATCTGAGAATTGTCCCATGGATAAAATCTGGTAGCCATTCCAAAAGGATCGCTTCCGTCGCCACAGAATGTATGCCAGAATGCAACTGCGAACCTGAGATGATCTTTCATCTTTTTTTCTCCCACTTTTGCTTCCGGATTGTACCATCTGAAAGCAAACGGATTCTTTGATTTAGTTCCCTCATACTCAATTTTTCCGATTCCGGGGTAAAATTCTTTTTTAGTTTTTGTAGCCATAATATTAATTTTTTAGTTAATTATATTTTTTACCGTGAAGATCGCAAAGAAAGAGCAAAGTTCGCAAAGCAAAGTCAATCAAACTGTTTTGAGCAAATTAAGCCATCCGGCGTAAGCTTCCTCGTAGATTCCTTTCAGTGTGGAATCAGGTTCTGTAACTCCCCCTGATTTCAAGCCCGAAAATGCATCTCTTTCCGATGCATAATAACCGCAACCAATTCCTGCGCCCCTGGCTGCACCGAGCGAACCGTCGGTATTATAAAGATGTATCACAGAATCTGTAATACAGGAAACAGCCTCCCTGAAAACCGGGCTCAGGAACATATTGGCAGCACCTACGCGCATTATCCCAGCATGAATGCCCGTTTCCTTCATAATATCCAGCCCATAACGGAAAGAGAATGCTATTCCTTCCTGAACGGCTCTGAATAAATGTGCTTTAGTATGAACGTTAAAATTCAGCCCGGAAATATGTGCACCCATATCTCTATTAAGGAGCATCCTTTCAGCGCCGTTGCCAAAAGGAAGGATTAAGATGCCATCGCTTCCCGGTTTTACCATAGAAGCAATTCTATTAATTTCGTCGTACGACATCTCATTTCCGGCAATACGACGCATCCATGAATTAAGTATGCCGGTTCCGTTAATACAAAGCAGTACGCCAAGAGAAGGCTTCTGAAATGTATGGTTCACATGCAGAAACGTATTTACTCTCGAAAGCGGATCATATTTTTTCTGGTCGGTGACACCATAAATAACTCCTGATGTGCCAGCAGTAGCTGCAACCTCTCCGGGAGTAAGTACATTCAAAGATAAAGCATTATTCGGCTGGTCACCAGCCCTGTATGAAACAGGGATTCCTTCGGGCAGCCCCATAATCTTTGCTGCTTCCGACAACAGATAACCCTGAATGGAAAAAGAAGGTACAGACTCAGGAAAAAGACTTTCATCGAAACCAAAATAATCCAATAACTCCTTGCAAATTGCTTCTTTCGAAAAATCCCAGAATATGCCTTCGGAAAGTCCTGTGTATGAGGTTCTAACCTCACCAGTAAGTTTCATGGCGAGATAGTCGCCGGGTAACATAATCTTATTTATTTTTTCAAAAATCCATGGCTCATTTTCCTTTACCCATGCCAGTTTTGAGGCAGTAAAATTGCCAGGAGAATTAAGTAGATGGGAAAGGCAGAACTCTTTCCCGAGAGCTTCAAAAGCTTTATTGCCGTATTCCACGGCTCTGCTGTCGCACCAGATTATCGAATGCCTCAAAGGTTTAAATTCTTTATCAACAACAACGAGACCGTGCATCTGGTAAGAAATGCCGATTGCTCCAATAGATTTTTTCTTATTGCCAATATTTTCCGTGCATGCGGTTACGGCAAGTTTAAGATTTTCCCACCACAAATCAGGGTGCTGCTCGGCCCATCCTTTTCTCTTTGCCATGATTTCCATTTCGGTATGCGGCATAAATACCGAGGCAAGACATTCGCCTGTTTCACCGTCAAGTACCGAAACCTTGATTGAAGAACTTCCTGCGTCTATTCCTAAAAGCAACATATCAATTTATTTTTACTATACGTTTTTCAGTGATAATTCTTAAGTTCTCTGCATCCCTTTTATCAATACAAAATTATAAGTTATGAAATAATTCTTGATATTCAAATACTTATAATAACATCGTAAAAAGTAATGAAAAAATCAGTCACTACCTTTTATATAAATATAATGATTGTGAAATTAACAAAATATTTTATTAACGACTGAGCTCAGGCTTGAGAAAAATACCGGTATAACTTTTACTGCATTTGATTATTTCCTCCGGAGTGCCTGAAAAAACAACGTAACCTCCGTTTTCACCTCCCTCGGGCCCAAGGTCTATAATATAATCAGCCATTTTGATTACATCCATGTTATGTTCGATAACTATTATCGTGTTTCCTCTGTCAACCAGTTTGTTCAGTACATCCATCAGCACTTTTACGTCCTCGAAATGCAGGCCTGTAGTCGGTTCATCGAAAATAAAGAGGGTTTTTCCTGTATCGCGCCTTGCAAGTTCAGTAGCCAGCTTTACTCTCTGCGACTCGCCTCCTGACAGTGTGGTTGACGGCTGTCCTGTTTTTATATATCCCAGACCCACCTCCTTAAGAGTTTTTAGTTTATGATAAACATGGGGAACATTTTCGAAAAAATCAACAGCTTCGTCAACTGTCATTTCGAGAACATCGCTAATGGCTCGGCCCTTGTATTTTACCTCCAGAGTTTCATGATTATACCTCTTGCCGTTACACTCGTTGCAGTGCACGTAAACATCGGGCAGGAAGTTCATTTCTATTGTTTTCACTCCGGCTCCCTGACAGCCTTCGCATCTTCCTCCTTTAACATTGAACGAAAATCTGCCCGGGCCAAATCCTCTTATTTTTGCTTCGGTAGTCTGAGCAAATAGGTTCCGGATATCGGTAAAAACGCCTGTATATGTTGCAGGGTTCGAACGGGGCGTCTTTCCGATGGGCGATTGATCCACCTCGATAACCTTGTCAATATTCTCAATCCCAATTATTTCATTATAAGGAAGAGAAGTTTCCCTCGAGTTATGATATATCCTTGCGAGAGCGGGATGTAGGGTCTGGTTTACAAGTGTTGATTTTCCGCTTCCCGATACACCGGTTACACAGATGAATGTTCCAAGAGGGAAAGTAACATCTATGTTTTTCAGGTTATGTCCCGATGCTCCCTTTATGATGATATATTTCCCGTTTCCTTTTCTCCTACGGGCAGGCAGTTCGATACGCCGGCAGTTGTTCAGGTAACTCGAAGTAAGGGTTTTGCATTCCTTGAATTCATCGGGTGTCCCCTGCCCCACTATCTCACCGCCCAGCAAACCGGCTCCAGGTCCCACATCAATTATATAGTCGGCCGACATTATCATTTCCCTGTCGTGTTCGACCACAATTACAGAATTCCCCGCATCTCTCAATTGTTTCAGGGAAGCTATCAGCCTTCTGTTGTCCCGCTGATGAAGCCCAATACTGGGTTCATCGAGGATATAGAGAACATTCACAAGCCTCGAGCCAATCTGTGTGGCAAGGCGTATCCTCTGGCTTTCCCCGCCCGAAAGTGTTCTTGCACTTCTGTTTAACGACAGATAATCGAGGCCGACATCGAGCAGGAAGCTGAGGCGCGCTCTTAGCTCTTTCAATATCTCGGAGGCAATCTTCTTCTGTCGTTCACTCATCGTATCTTCAACGGTTTCAAGGAATGAATAGAGTTCCCTTATATCCATTGCCGACAGTTCAGCTATGTTTTTATTTCCTATCCTGAACCAGAGAGCTTCATTTTTCAGCCTTGTCCCTCCACATTCAGGACAGGTTTTATACTGGATGTAATATTCCTTTCCTTTTGTTCCGTTATTCCTGCCGTTTATTGCTTCGAGGTTATTCAGGAAACTTATCACTCCTTCGAATGTAAGCAAGTAATTCGAAGTAAGTCCGAGGGGAGTGTTCGAAAGTTTTATCACTTCATCGGAGCCGTAAAGAATCTTGTTGAGAGCTTCATCCGGAATCTCGCTTATCGAAGTATCGAGAGTAAATCCGTTTTTTTCGGCAATCGCTTCGATCTGCCAGAAAATCCAGGTGTTTTTGTACTTTCCGAGAGGTTCTATTCCGCCTTTTCTAATGCTCAGGGATTTGTCGGGGATTAGTTTGTTTATATCTATCTCCGATATCTCTCCGAGCCCGTTACATACAGGACATGCGCCCTGTGGCGAGTTGAACGAGAATGTGTGAGGGGCAGGCTCATTATACGATATACCTGTCACCGGGCACATTAGATGACGGCTGAAATATCGTATTTCACCTGTTTCGCCGTCGAGTATCATCATCACCCCGTCGCCCTGATCGAGTGCAAGAAGTACGGAATCTTTCAGACGTTTGTCCGATACACTGCCGACCTTGAATTTATCAATGACTATTTCGATAAAATGAGTTTTATAACGATCGAGTTTCATGCCTGGAGTGATGTCTCTTATTTCGCCGTTGATTCTCACACTCAGGAATCCCTTAAGCCTGAGCCGCTCGAAGAGCTCACGATAATGTCCTTTCCTGCCGCGCACTACAGGTGCAAGAATAAATATCTTCTTACCTGTAAAGTCCGACTTTACGAGCCCGAAAATCTGATCATCGGTGTAATGCACCATCTTTTCTCCCGAAGCATAAGAATATGCATCGGCTGCACGCGCATAAAGAAGACGCAGAAAGTCGTAAATTTCCGTAATCGTTCCGACCGTTGACCGTGGATTCTTATTTGTTGTTCTCTGATCGATTGAAATCACAGGACTCAGTCCTGTAATTCTGTCCACATCAGGCCGTTCCATGCCGCCAAGAAACTGTCGGGCATAAGCCGACAGCGTCTCCATATAACGTCTCTGGCCCTCGGCATAGATAGTGTCGAATGCAAGGGATGACTTCCCGCTGCCGCTCAAACCTGTTATTACAACAAATTTATTGCGCGGTATTGTAACGTCAATGTTTTTAAGATTATGAACTCTTGCACCTAAAACTGTTAGCCTGTCATCCATAAACACATAAAATAGCTTAAAAAGCTTTAATCATTCAAATTTGTTCTGAAATTTCACCCGGTATGTGGATAATATAAGTCTTATTCGAACGTCGGGAAAGAAAAGGTTTCCTGAGCCATGGATTATAAAACTTAAGCATTTTGTAATTCGTACCGAAGGAAGCGGCGAATGCTGCAAAATCAGTAACAGCAGTATCAACCTTCACGTCGTGATAGCGAAGAGGCGCATAGAGATCATCGGCGCCTATGCTAAATCCGTATGCTTCAGGATTCGAAAGAATCAGTTTGTAGGCCACTACTCTGAAAATATATCTGGCCGTTTCTTCTGACAGAAGCAGGTTGTAGTAATTGTTTTGTTTCTGAATGGCAATCTGCTGGTCAATGGCGTTTCTTCCGCCGTTGTATGAGGCTGCGGCAAGAGTCCAGCTTCCGTATTTTTCGAATGATTTCCTGAAGTAATTGCAAGCAAATTCGGTTGATTTTTCGAGATTGTATCTCTCATCCACTTCGTTGTTTATCTCGAGTCCATATTCCCTTCCTGTAGCGGGCATTATCTGCCAGAAACCGACAGCACCGGCAGGTGAAACCATATTGCTCAGTTCGCTCTCAGCAACTGCAGCATATTTGAAATCGTCAGGAATGTTGTTTTCTTTCAATATCTTTTCAATGACAGGGAAGTATCTGTTAGCGCGTTTGATAATCATTATGGTGGAGCCGTGACGATATGCGGTCATAATAACTTCCCTGTCGAGGCTTTCGCGGGTATCGAAATTTTCCATCGGAAGTCTTTCACCGGCAAAATCTATTGTATCTGGCAGTCGGAAAGTACCTGAAACCGGAATTTCGGAAACCGTTTTAAAAGGCTTCGGACTTTCATCTTTCAGAAAACCGGAAAACAGGATTATCATTGTCACCACAACCAATGAGGTGATAATAATTGCATATCGAGGCCTGTTTGGATTTTTCATCGGCAACCATTTTAAAACAAACTGCAAAGGTACAACTTTTATGTCTGATAGAGTAATAAACGTTTAACCGGTTTAATATGAACAGGCTTTATTTTCAGGCAATCTTTTGAAGAAAGTCTTTAAATTTCACCACGGGGAGCACGGCTCAACACGGATTCCCCCGTGCCAATCCGTGAATTCAGTGGTGAACTACTATTTTGAAAGTTTCCTTGCGGAATTTTCTACGAAAGTGTTGTCTGGAATTCCCTTACATGATTCGATTTAATAAATTATCGTTATACTACAAGTATCCTATATACGGTATTTTTAAGAATACTTCCCACTATAAGGGGCTGTATTTTCAGTAATTTCTCTGGAACAGATTCAAGTGAATTTGGTTAATTGAATAAACCAAAGCCTGTCCACCGCCAGGACAAAATAAAGTAAAAACAATTAAAATTCCGGAGAAAAAGCGTCAGAAGTTATAGAAGAAACCTGAAAGGATTCCGAGCGAATAAGGATGTATATTCGAACCGGTCAATCCTCCGAGAGGAGTGATATAGTATCGAAGCAAAGGCTCAACACTGAAGGTCATCCGCTCAGAGAGCCTGTATTCCATTCCCATACCGACTGATGAGCTTATTGTAATCGGACTAAGTCCTTCAGTGCTGCCAATAGAATATTTTATACCGTCCGATTCAACATAGGATGAATTGCTTAACAGAATATTATAAGATACGCCCCCTACCATGTTTATATCAAGTCTTCGGTCAATAACCTTGTACCTCAACAAAACAGGTATTTCAATATACTTCATGTTTTGCATTATTGAATTGCCGATATAACTAAGGTCAGCCTTAAACGGGTCGAATACATCCATGGTATATAATGTCATAACCCTGGAAACATTGCTGTGGTCGGCTAAATAAATATCCCTGTTTGTTGTATTAATTATGCCTGAAGCGGTTCTGATTTTGAAATCGCTTGCGCTCTTAGAATTATTATATTTTGCAAACCCTGCAAAAGATAATACCCCATCTATTTCCTGTCCAAGAGAGCTTAATGCCAGACCTGTCTGAACCGATAGCCTTTTGCTTAGCTCAATGCCGAAGGATACACCTCCAGAATATGAGAATGCTGGATTTTCTGCATTGATATAATCTTTCCCAGCATCATCATTGCTTAAATTGAATTTCGAATAATAAGCCGGCTGAATAGTCGCTCCGAATTTCCATTTTTCATGTTCTTTCACATCTGTGGCGATATCTTTTATTTCAAAAACTTTTCTGTCGGATGTTTTATCCGGAATATTAAATTTAGTAAGAGGAGTAAGAGTATTCCGTCTTATTGATAAGTCTCCGGTCATGTTATTAATCTCAGCGATTCTCACCTTTGAAACATCGAGTATTTCCAGTTCACCAGAAGCCGGAATATTTTGGTTCTTTTTCGAAATTACTGTAATTTCTTTAAGTGTAGTCGGCATTGTCTCAGCTTCAGGAGAAACTAATTCATTTGTAACTGAGTGAGCATTCCCCTGGTTTAAAGTGATAACCGGGTTCTTGCTAATTATTTCAGAAAATCTGGAATTAACCATCCACATGGCAGTACCTGCTGATGCAAAAATCAATGCAACGACAGCTATCCTGCCAAAGAAAGAATATCCTCTGTTTTTACCCTGGTTTATTGAAGCACGAATATTATTCCATTCGTCAACCGGAGGCAATACTTCATAATCTTTAAGTCCGTCTCGAAAAACCAGGTCGATATTCGAATGCTTATCAGCCATTTATGATACTCTTTCTTATGCCTGTATATAAATTTACCTTCTTCTGAAGGATGCTCCTTGCACGTGACAGGTTGGATTTCGATGTTCCTTCCGAAATATTAAGTATCTGGCTTATCTCTCTGTGTGAATATCCTTCGATTGCATACAGATTGAAAACCATCCTGTATTTTGGCGGAAGTTCCCTGATAATGTAAAGCAAATCACCAGCTTCAACACCGGCATAATCCTCATTGTCAGGTTCTGCTTCCGGTTCGTCGGCAGGATCGATATCATCAACCCGGTAAAGATTATGTCTGGCTCTGAATTTCTCGAGCGCAGTATTTACCACAATCCTTCTCATCCATCCTTCAAAAGAACCTTCAAATTTATAATTCTGCAGATTCTGGAATATTTTAATAAAACTCTCCTGCAGAATGTCGCGTGCCTCTTCATCATTTTCCGAGTACTGAAGACATACTGCATAGAGCTTTGCGGCATGCCTTCTGTAGAGAAGTTCCTGGTCACGCCTGTTACCTTCAAGACAACCTTTTATTATTTCTTTTATATCGTTCAAGAGTCACCTGATAACGATATAAAAATAATAAAAATTGTCTGATAAATTACAATACTACTAAACTCTCTTTTTTAGAGATGAAAATTTTTGCCTGATGGTTGCGTCTAATGGGTGTTCAGACTCTCAAACAGTAATTATCAGATATTTACCGATACGCCGTAAGCTGCGGCAGCAGCCTCCATTATTGCTTCCGACATCGTTGGATGAGGATGCACCGATTTTATCAATTCATGAGCTGTTGCTTCGAGTTTTCTTGCTACGACAATTTCCGAAATCATTTCAGTCACATTTGCTCCTGTCAGGTGAGCTCCCAGAATTTCACCATATTTTGCATCAAAAATCAGTTTCACGAATCCTTCTCTTGCGCCTGCTGCGTTTGCCTTGCCAGAAGCTGTGAACGGGAACCTACCTACTTTTATTTCATATCCTTTCTCGATGGCAGCTTTTTCAGTGAGGCCGCAAGAAGCTATTTCTGGATTTGTGTATATGCATGACGGGATGTTGTTGTAATCGAGAGGCTCAGGCGAAAGCCCTGCCATCTTTTCGACACATATAATACCTTCTGCAGAAGCTACATGCGCAAGTGCCGGCCCGGGTACTATATCCCCTATAGCATAAATATCTTTGACTGTAGTGCGGTAAAACTCGTCAACTATCACTTTCCCCTTATCTACTTTAACTCCTGCCTCTTCGAGCCCGATACCTTCAATATTTGGTGTCACCCCTGCCGCTGAAAAGATAATGTCCGCCTCCAGAACTTCGTGCCCTGAAGGTGTTTTTACCTTAACCGTACATTTGTCATCCGATATATCGGCCTTTTCAACCGTCGAGCCAGTCAGTATTTTCATTTTCATCTTCCTGAATGATTTCTCGAGCTGTTTCGAAACCTCCTCGTCTTCAGCAGGCACAACTGAAGGCATCATCTCCACTAATGTTACGCTTGTGCCAAGCGTTTGATAGAAGTATGCGAACTCGCTTCCTATAGCTCCTGAGCCGACAATAATCATCGAATCAGGCTGACGCGACAGACTCATTGCCTCGCGGTATCCGATTATTTTTTTACCATCCTGTTTCAGCCCGGGTAATTCTTTAGATCTTGCTCCGGTAGCCAGGATAATTTTCGAAGCTCTATATATTTTTCTCTCCCCTGTATCGGATGTTACTTCGACTTCACCTGCACGAAGAAGTCTGCCGAAACCTTTGATATGTTCTACTCCGTTCTTTCTGAAAAGAAAGTTGATTCCTTTGCTCATACTCTGTGCTACGGCTCTACTTCGCGCAATTACAGCCTGAAAATCAGGTTTTGCTTCACCCTTAATAGATATTCCATATTCAGATGCATGCTGTACATACTCATATACCTGTGCGCTTTTCAGAAGCGACTTGGTGGGAATGCAGCCCCAGTTAAGGCACACACCACCCGGTTCGGACTTCTCGACAACAGCAACCCGCATCCTGAGCTGTGCCGCCCTTATACCTGCGACATATCCACCAGGGCCGCTCCCGATAACGATAAGATCATAATCCATAACATCAATTTTTAAAATTTTCTTTTTTATGTTTTCTTAATACTAAAGAAGTAACGATTTTTGCAAAGAGCCATAGTATCACAAGGGCGAATACTATTGCAGCGCCTGCAGGTATCCCTGTAAACCAGGAAAATACATAACCGATGGACAACCCGACAAACCCTGAAATTACTGCTCCCTTCATTATGGAGGAATAATCTTTTGTAAAAAGCATTGCTATGTTGGGCGGGACAGTCAGCAAAGAAAGAACGAGAACCACGCCTGCCATTCTGATATTGAGAACTATCGTAAGAGCTATTAGCGAGGTAGTGAGGTATTTGAAAAAATCTACATGACGCGAGTAGGTTCTGGCGTAATTCTCATCAAACGAAATATAAAGAATTGTACGGTAAAAGATTGAAAAGTAAGCAATAAGCACTGCAGATAGGATTCCGAGAGAAATCAAATCGGTTTTTGTCACAAGGAGAATGCTCCCGAAGAGGAAGCTCATCAGGTTTGGAGCATAGCCCGGAGTGAGATAGATAAATATTATTCCTATTGCCATTCCGAAAGCCCATAGAATTCCAATTGCTGAATCTTCCCTGATTTTTTGTTTTCCCGAAAGGTATTCGATTCCTACTCCGGAAAGAATTCCGAAAGCTGCTGCTCCGGCAACAGGGTTTATTCCTGCAAAATATCCTATTCCTATTCCCCCGAAAGAAGCGTGTGTGATGCCTCCACTAAGGAACACAATTCGTTTCGAGACTATATATGTTCCGGCAATTCCTGCAGTAATACCTGCAAATAGACAGCCAAGAACCCCTCTCAAAATAAAATCATATTGTAGAAGCGATTCTCCCATAATCATTCGTGTTTTCCGAGGACAGTATGAGGTACCCTTCCGTGAGTAATAAGCTGAATAGGACATTCGTAAGCTGAGAGCTGCTCTTCTGTTATTTCCGGAGATGGATGGTAATGTAGCTGCCTGTTAACGCAGGCAAATGATTTCACATGAGCAGAAATTGTGCCTACATCATGTGATGCCACAAGAATAGCCATACGCTTATTTAGCTCATGAAGCCTCATATAAAACTCATTTTCGAAGCTCGAATCAATAAAATTGTCCGGTTCATCCAGTAAAAGAAGTTTTGGATTGCCGATTAAAGCCCTGCCGAGGAACACTCTCTGCATTTGTCCTCCTGAAAGTTCGGCAAGAGTCGCTTTTTCGAAACCTTCCAGGCCAAGTTCACGTATAATATATGATACTCTTTCTTTATCGCTTTTATCCATTCCTCCATAAACTTTTTTATGCATCATCAGACCGGAAAGAATAATATCTTTTACAGTGAGCGGGAAAGAGACATCAACGAACGACATCTGTGGCAAGTACCCGATATTTGTTCTCTTAATGAGTTCCTCGTTATAAATCACCTCTCCACTGAAAGGCTTCAATATACCGAGAATGAGCTTTAGCAGTGTTGTTTTGCCTCCGCCGTTAGGTCCGATAACACCTATAAAATCTCCTTCACCGATGACAAAATCAACATCTTCGAGTACAATCTTCTGCCCGTAACCGGCAGTAACCGATTTTAAATCCACCAGCATACTCATTTCACAACGTTTTTATCTGTAAAGCTCTTATAAATCGCATCAATAATCCCATTGACATCACTGAACCAATCGCGAGATAAAGTGCTGATTTCAACAACATGCGCGCCAGTTTCACGAGCAATTACTTCGGCATTTCTTTTGTCGAACTCTTTCTGCACAAAGATAGCACTGATATTATTTTCAGATGCTTTATCTACAACTTCTTTGAGCCATAAGGCCGACGGTTCCTTGCCTTCCTTTTCAATCGAAACCTGCACAAAACCATAATCTCTTGCAAGATATCCGAGCGTAGGGTGAAAAACAAAAACCGGCTGACCTGCAAATGGAGTCAGAAGTCTCAAAGCTTTATTATGAATGGCCTGAATAGAATCAATAAGAAGAGAATAGTTTTGTTCATATATATCTTTTCTATCCGGCTTAAGTTCACATAAAAGACATTTCACGGAAGAGGCTATTTTCATTGCAGAAAGCGGGGCAAGCCAGTAATGAGGATCGGCATTTATTCCATGTTTGTCTTCTCCATTCGTAATCAGGTTAATTGAGTCGGCAAGATTAAGCTTCTTCATTTTGTCATTTACCGAATAGAATTTTTCAAGCCATGCAATTTCGAAATCTAACAGTCCGTTACTTATATATGCGGCTGAATTACCGAGAGCAGTAACCTGAGATGGATATGGCTCGTATAAATGAGGGTCGGAGCCTGCGGGCACCATTACATTAACCTGGAAATCCTCTCCGCCTATCCTGTCAACAAAGAAGGCAAACGGAGATATACTGACAGTGATAATATCGTTTTTAACGCCCGTATTACGCGATGAACAGGAAAATAAAAAGACAAAAGGAATAAGGTAAAATATCCTGCGCATTCAATTTCAGTTTAAATAGTGCAAATTTAACATGTTAATCCTTAAGTTCAGGAATGTTGAAAATAAAATAATATAAATTAATTTTAACAATATTTTTATTATAGCCGGTGCCGGATGAAAAACAAGGGAGAAATACTTGGCGAAATCCTTTCAGAATTCAATGACTGTTACTTCTTCCTTCACAACACCCGCGACCAGAACATTGCCGAAAAAATAATGAAGGATGGGTTCAGATATGAAAGCCAGCTTCCGCACTCAACCGACAGAGTGAATCCTAAAGAGCCGATCGAAATAACTTATTTTCTTTTCCAGAGAAAAGAATATGGGATATATACAGTAGTAATTGCAATTCCGAGAGAGATATACGAAAGGTACATAAAGCTTTCGAATATGCTCGACATTCCGGTAGAGGAAGTTATGAGTACAGAAAAACCATGGCTAAACGATAATGATGAACTTGTTTACACTATATCTGCAAAACATGTTCTGGGGTATTTCAATGGCAAAACATCTGAATTCCGCAGGAATTCACAATGGGATCCCTATTTTGATTCTACTGAATATAAAACTTTCAGGAGAAGGCCGCCTGCTGATATAATTCCAAAATAACCGGCATAGGCATAATAATTTCTTTCCTGTAAATCTGAAAAAACAAAGCAGATCGCTCTGCTGCTATGCATGAAGCGACCTGCCTGTTAGGATGGAAATCTAACTAATAAGTCTGAAGTGAAATTCTGAAAAAACCTGTTGCTTTCGAGGATTCGATCTTAAAAATCCACTCGCCTCTCTTGTCTTTGTTTTCCTCGTCTGATATCGTAAAAGATTTCCTCCAGTTGAGGTTTCCCGATTCATCTATCACAATATCCGAATAGGTTTTCCCGCCCGGCATAATTATCTTCACTTTTATTTCTCCAGCCTTACAATCGCCACTGATATTCATTACAACATTCTTCACGCTTTCTTCGACTTCGAATGAAAACTGACGGGAAAACGACGATTCTTTAACGCTTTTTGCAAATTCGAACGATGTCCTTTCAGAATCTCCGCTTCCTCTCCATAAATTAAATCCAAAATCCTGGGGATTTACATAAAAAGGTTGATCACCTCCTTCACGGCCAATATAATATTCCCTGTTGGTTCTTGAAGGATTGTTTAGATCAGCACGACCGGCTGAACGTTCTGCTTCCTGTATAATAGTCTTTCCCTTTTCCAGCTCTCCTGCTTGCTGTTCAATAACTTTTGCCTGCCCGGCCATTACCTTCTTCTGTTCATCTATAGCCTGCTGAAGCCTGGCTTCCTTTTCCTTATCCGCCTGAGTTTTTTCCTGACCAATGGTTAACGGACCCGAAAAACTCATTATAACAAGGGATAATATTGCCGAATAAATAATTATTGTTTTCATAGCTGCCTCCTCTTACTAATTTGACTATGTAAAAATACATCATAAATAATCCGGATTGTGTTAACACGAGGTTAATGTAAGGTTAATCATTCCAACTCTTTCCGCCGATGGGCCGGAGAGAGAGAAAAACATAGAGAAGCAAGGAAAAGGGTGAGTTTATGAAAAATTCCAATGAAAAATTCAATTCAAAAATTGTTAATAACGGAACTCCCGGACCTTGAGCAGAAAGAAACATGAGAAAATATGAAATAAAGAAAATTGAGTACTTTTATGTCATTGAAAATTTCATGAAAGAGAAGAATGGTATACTGATTTTTGGAATCGTTTCTATTGTGATTCTGATTTTAGTACAGATATTCATCACAAAAGATATCTGGACGGATAAGAATGAGATGTTCGACCTTAAATACAAACTGCTCTCTCAGGAGGCTATGGAACAGCTTAACAGAATGAGCAGAACCGACGGCTTTGAAAATGCGCTTGGACTGCTCAATAACTATTCGAAAGAAGTTATGAATCAGGAATATAAGACGATAAAAGACTCATCGGAACTTAAAAAACTCAGGTATGATGCATTAAATGCAGTGATAAAGATTCTTACCGAACTCGAAAGCCTCACTCCATACCTTAAAAATTATTTCCGAACTCAGGGGTTCGAGAGTGACTTCTCGAATGACATCGTAATAAATTACCTCCAGTTCCTCGATTTTGACAATAAGCTCGAGATATATGCCAATCCCGATTTGTTTCCTGCAAGGACTATTCCAGATGTAGAATCCCGCTCGAACACAAAAACACGAATTCTTGTAAACAGATTTTTTAGAGAGGATAACTATTACAGAATTAGTTTCGATTATTATATTGATTTCTCCGGAAAACAGAAAATGGTCTTAAGAGAAATGTCTATCTATCTTGCCATGAGTATTTTCAGTATTCTCGTGGTGATGGTGATATTCATCATTACTTACCACAACCTGATGGAAGAAAAAAGGCTTTCGAACCTCAAGACCGATTTTATCAACAACATGACGCATGAAATAAAAACACCCCTTTCAACCATTACAGTGGCAGGAAAAACACTCGAGATGGAGCAGATAAGAAAAGATGAAAGCAAAATACTCGAAACTGCAAGGCTTATCGGTAAACAAAGTGTCCATCTCAACCAGCTTATCAATCTGATTCTTGAAATAAGTATGTGGGAAAGAACCCAGTTTCAGCTTGATAAGAAAGAAGTCGAAATACAGGAATTCATTCAGGATATAGTGAGTAGTTTTAAGAGTGGCAATAACGATACTGCCACCATTATCGAAAATTACGAACTAAATGGAATAAAAACAAAGGTTGATGTCGTATATTTTACAACTATGATTAACAATCTGCTTTCCAATGCAGTAAAATATTCCGATAAAAACCCTGTAATAAAGGTGGAAGGTAAACTAATCAAAGATAATATCGTTATTTCCATCGAAGACAATGGAATAGGAATAAGTAAACAAGACCAGCAACATATTTTCGATAAGTTCTATCGTGTGAGCCAGGGCAACATTCACAAGACAAAAGGGCTTGGGCTCGGGCTTTATTATGTAAAAAGAATCGCTGTGGCTCACGGAGGAACAGTAACAGTTACAAGCAGGCTTGGAGCAGGAAGCTGTTTTACTATTATCATACCGAAATAATTAAATATCATTGATATGAAAGTACTCATTGCAGAAGACGACAGGGATTTTGGCAATATTCTGGCGCAGTATGTTTCCATAAGCGGATTCGATGTGAAGCTTGCACGGGACGGAAAAGAAGCATGGGAAATGTTCAATAACGAGAAACCCGATATTTGTGTGTTCGATGTCATGATGCCTGAGATGGACGGTTTTACTCTTGCCGAAAAAGTCAAGAATGCTGCTCCGGAAATACCTTTTATATTTCTCACTGCAAAAAGCCTGAAAGAGGATATTGTGAAAGGGCTTAAACTTGGGGCCGACGACTATATTACAAAGCCGTTCGACCCTGAAGTATTGATTCTGAGAATCAATAACATTCTCAAAAGAGCATACTCATCGGCAAACGAAGAATATACAATTTCAAAATCGGAGCTTAAATTCAATACGCTCGAGCTGATTTCGGGTAAGAAGAAAGAAAAACTGACACTGAAAGAAGCTCAGCTTTTAAGATATTTCATTCTGAATAAGAACAAAATACTTACACGTGAGGATATTCTGACGGAGATATGGGGTGAGGATGATTATTTTCTTGGAAGGAGCATGGATGTGTTCATAAGCCGGCTAAGGAAATACCTGTCGGAGGATAAAGGAATTGATATACGTACAGTAAGGGGTACAGGATTCATACTCGAGGAAGTCACGAACCGGGAAGGTGAAGAATAAAGCAAAATAAAAGCGCCGTTAAATTCAACGGCGCCAGGTTTTTCCAATATCGAACTGTTTAATTAGCCTTGACGTTTGCGTTGAGCATAAGTATTACCTCCGAATTCGACGGGTCGTTCGTGTAAACGTATATTGCTTTTGTTACCTTACCCTTATAAGAACCGGAGTTGAATGTTGCTTTTATTGACCCTGATTCTCCAGGTTTTACAATATTGCTGCTGCTCTGATTAACGGCAGTACAGCCGCATGTGGAGCGTATATGTCTTATTATCAAGTCACTTTTTCCCTCATTTGTAAACTTGAATTCGACATCCTTATTTGTCGAAGGAGGCATATCTCCGATGTCAACCGTTGCAGAGGCAACTTTAAAAACCGGCGCATTTGCAAGTTCTTCCTTTGTAAGGGATGAAAAGTCTTCGACGAGATTTGCAGAAACATACAGATAGGTATTGTTTTGGACTTCTCCGTTGAGCTTAATCCTCACCACGTCGGTAACCGTGCCCCATCCATTATTTTTTGTTGCATCGTAAGTGCCTTCTATAACACCTTTCTGACCGGGTTTAAGTGTTTCAGGATTGGCTTTTAGCTGAAGATGTGCCGGGAGTCCGTCGAACTCAATTTTCACAGGTTCTTTAGAAGATGTGTTTATAACAGGCATCACCTTTATTTTCTTTTCTGTTTTCTTAATTGTAGTGAAAGCAAGATGATTACTTTCGAACCTCACCTGTCCGACAGGCCATGTATAAAGCTCCTCGATAGTTTTTTCCCTCTCTTTTACCTCTCCTTTAATTACAAGAACTACCTGCCCCGGATTTGCATTGGAATAAACCGTGAGTGTTTTATTGAATGCACCGGGTCTTCCGGCAGGGTCGTAAATAGCAGTTATCACACCTTTCCCGTTGGGTGGTATAGGGGTCTTTGTCCATGTTGGAGTTGTACACCCGCACGATGCCACAACATTCTGAATAACCAGAGGAGCATTGCCGGTATTAGTCACTTCGAAATTATATGTCTGCCGGCCGGCATCTTCCCTGAAAACTCCGAAATCGTGCTCATATTCAGAAACCTGCATTTTGGGTTGAGCTACCAGCGAAACAACCCCGAAAACAGAAACAAAAAAAACTGAAAATACCCTTTTCATAAGCAGTATATTTTTATTATGCTTTCACTTTCAATGTTATTATAACTAATATTTCATCCATTTTGTTGCATCTCTTCTCATCAAATTACAGGCCATTTTTGAGACAATAAAATTAAGCATTATTGTACAATTTTTTATATCACGTCCAATATTATTTTTCATAGCTACTTAATTTGATCAGATTAGTATATGTATGATTATGAGAATGATCTTCAGTGCAACCTGAATTTTGTTTGTTTTATCTCTTCCCAAAAATTAGCTTTATACTTTGAACAAGATTTAATATTTTTGGACAGATGATAAAAGCTCTTTGAAAACTAAATCCGAATTTCTATGAAGAAAAACAAGATTATCCTGTTGCTGATCCTTATTTTTATATTCTTGCCGACTGATGTTGTATTCGGGAAGAAACCGCAATTTCCATTTCTGATTATTCAGATGACCGACCCACAGTTTGGCTTTATTGAGAATAATAAGGATTTCACTAAAGAAACATTGCTGTATGAAAAAGCCATTGAAAAGATAAACAGCATTAACCCGGCTTTTGTGGTCATTACCGGTGATTTCGTTAATGATAGATCAAATGCAGGCCAATGGAACGAATTTGACAGGATTACAGGTCAAATAAATAAAACTATTCATGTGTGGCTTTTACCAGGGAACCATGATATCGGACGATCCCCGTCAAATGAAGATATTGATCAGTACGTAAGCAGATATGGATACGACAGATTTTCATTCAGGCATAAAAAATGCCTTTGCATAGGATTGAATACATGCATTATCAAATCGGGTAATAATGAGCTGGAGCAAAGACAGTTTGAATGGCTTGAGAAAAAACTTAAATCAGGGAAAAATGATCGTCATATAATACTTTTCGGACATTATCCATTCTTTATTAAGAGCCCTGACGAACCTGAGACATATTCGAATATTAAACCCGAGTTAAGGAAGAAGTATCTTGATCTTTTTAACCAGTATAATGTTTCGGCTGTGTTTTCAGGACATTTGCATGATAATGCTGAATCTGTAAGCGGAAATACAAAAATGGTAGTAACAAGTGCAGTAGGAAAACCACTTGGTGATGCACCATCGGGATTAAGGATCATAAAAGTATATAAAGACCGGATTGAGCATGAATATTATCCGCTTGATCTGATACCAGATCAGGTATACGACTGAGCAGACACCTGATCTGGTAGTATTTCAATAATATCAAACGATTTGGATATTACCGAATTTCACTCAATTTGACCGGTCTATTCTCCAGATGTGATTTTTTAGCGGCAAGTGCTATTACAACTGACATCAATCCATCTTGCCCTGACACAGGAGGTTTCTTATCGTTTATTACCGCATCGCAGAATATCTTCATTTCATTGGCATAAGCATCAATATATCGGTCCATAAAGAAATTATAAGGTAATGATCCATGGACTCCGTCATCAGCAAAATATTTATGGTTGTCGGGGAAATTATTATCTGCTAATGCCATTCCTTTTGATCCAAAAATCTCCACCCTCTGATCATAACCATATACTGCCTTACGGCTGTTATCAATAACTCCGATAGCACCATTGGCAAAACTGAGAGTGATTACTGCAGTATCAATATCACCTGCTTTCCCGATTTCAGGATCAACAAGCACTGCCGATTTTGCAAAAACTTCGGTCACTTCGCTGCCTGTAATATATCTGGCCATATCAAAATCATGGATAGTCATATCCATAAACATTCCTCCCGACACAGCACTATATTCAGCAGGAGGTGGTGCAGGATCGCGTGAAGTTATCTTAAGGATATGTGGCTCACCTATTTTCCCGTCAGCAACAAGCTGGTGGATTTTCAGAAAATTAGGATCAAAACGGCGGTTGAAGCCTACCATTAGCTTCACTCCGGCCTTTTCAACTTCATTTATTGCGTTTTTTATAACTTCAATGGAAAGATCAACTGGTTTTTCACAGAAAATATGCTTTCCTGCTCTGGCCGAATCAATAATATATTTTGCATGTGTATCAGTGGGAGAGCAAATTACAACGGCTTCAACATCAGGATGTTTTATTACACTCATATAATCTGTGAATACTGAAGCTATTCCGAACATTTTTGCCACTTCCGTGGCAACATTAATGTTTGTGTCAGCTAGTGCGACAACGTCTGCCTGCGGAACACTCTGTACAAGAGTTGCGATATGTACTTTGCCTATTCGTCCGGCACCGATTACTCCCAATTTTAACTTTTTCATACTGTAATTCATTTTTGATATAACTTAAAAATTTATAAACCAAGCGTTTTGATAAAATCCCTGTTGCGTTGAGCGCATACTTTAGGATTTCCCATTCCTGGCAGAACATCCTGTTCCACAACTATCCAGCCTGAATATCGTTGTTTATGGAGTTCATCTACTATACTTTTAAAATCGACAGCTCCTTTACCAAGTTCACAAAAGACTCCATTTGCCACAGATTTGAAATAATCCCAGCCCTCTTTTCTCGACCTGGCAGCAATTTCAGGGTGGCAATCCTTAAAATGAACATGCCAAATCCGGGTGTTGTATTTTTTTAGTGCTTCAAGAGGATTGCCTCCTCCAAACATATAATGACCTGTATCCAGAACAAGGCCTACCAGAGACGGATCGGTTAGAGAAAGAAAGATATCTATTTCATCGGGAGTTTCTACATATCCCGCACAATGATGATGGAATACGGTTCGCAAACCTGTCCGGGATTTAACTTCTTTTGCAATATAGTTTGCACCATCGGCAAACACGCGCCACTCGTCGTGGCTGAGACCCATTTGAGGAGTCACTCTTCCTGCATTTTGGGTACGTTCTTTAATACTCCCGTTTTCATCAGCAAGTATTATAAATGCTTCAGAAAATCCCGCATCGGCCATCAGTTTTGCTGTTTTAACGGCGACTTCAGCCCCTGGAGTATGCCTATTCCTGTCTTTAAGAAACACGGGTACAAAAGCGCCTACCATTTCAAGGGAACGCCTATTTAGCTCTTTCCTGAGTTCAGCCGGAATTGTGGGCATGAATCCCCAGTCACCAAGTTCAGTACCCTGATAGCCGGTTTCATGAATTTCATCGAGAACCTGTTCAAAGCCGGCTGCTTTACCTTCAAGGTCAAATTCGAGTACACCCCATGAACATGGGGCATTTGCAATTTTTATCATATATAGTGTTTTTAAGATCCATTTAACCAAAAGATTTCAGAACTTTCTTGTCCATTCCTCATGCCAGCGTTCAATAACTACCTTAGTCTGAGTGTAAAATTCAACAGCATGAAATGATTGACCATGAAGGTCGCCAAAAAAGCTTTCTTTCCAGCCGCTGAAAGGGAAAAATGCTATCGGAGCTGCAATCCCTATATTAACACCAATATTCCCGGCCATAACATCGTGTCTGAATTTTCTTGCTGATGCTCCGCTAGTCGTGAAAATACTTGCAGCGTTGCCATAACTGCTCTGATTGGCAATATTGATAGCTTCGTCGAGGGAATCAACATTATTGATAATTATCACCGGTCCGAAAATTTCAGTATTATAAATCTCACTTTTTATGTCAACATTACCTAAAATTGTAGGGCCGACAAAATTGCCCTTTTCACCTCCCGGAATCTTTATTTTACGTCCATCAAGCAATAATTTAGCCCCATCATCAACTCCTTTTTGAATAAGTTTTTCAATCCTTTCCTTGCTCTCCTTAGTTATTACCGGACCTATTTCTACTCCGGAAGTCATTCCGTTTCCGACTTTCTTTTCTTTTGAAGTCTGTATCAGCTTTTCGGTGAATATATCGCCGGCTTCTCCGACAGTTAGAATTATAGCGGCAGCAAGGCATCTTTGTCCGGCACATCCGTAAGCGCTGTCGGCTATTATTCTAACCGTTGTGTCCACATCGGCATCCGGCATAATTACAACCGGATTCTTTGCTCCACCCATTGCCTGAACACGCTTTCCGTTTGCTGTACCATTCTGGTAAATATACTTTGCAACTGAAGTTGATCCTACAAAACTGATTGCCCGTATGTTAGGATTCCAAAGAATACCATCGACAGTCTCTTTTCCGCCATGTACCAGATTAAGTACACCAACGGGTAAATTCAGTTCCTCAAACAATTCAAAGATACGTGTCATTGATTGCGGTACCTTTCCCGAAGGTTTGACAATATAGGTATTTCCGCAAGCCAGTGCGTATGGCATAAACCAAAATGGTATCATCACCGGAAAATTAAAGGGTGAAATGCAAGCCCCCACCCCAATCGGCTGACGTATATAATACTCATCTATACCAGTTGCAATATCTTCCGAGAAATCACCTTGAAGTAGTTTCGGTATTCCACATGCAACCTCAATATTTTCAACAGCGCGGACTATCTCAGCTTTCGATTCTGCAAAGGTTTTTCCACATTCACCGGTACATATTTCAGCAATTTCATCCGAATTTTCTTCAATTATCTGTTTCATTTTGAAAAGATATTGAATTCTTTGTGATGGAGGTGTATTACGCCACTTATACCATGCTTTCTGTGCACTATCAGCCGCATCATTAATATCTTGTTTTGATCCTGCAGGTACCTTTGCCAGAATATCCCCTGTTGCAGGATTTATTACATCACGCAGCCTGGAATCACTGCTCTCACACCATTGCCCGTTAATATAGTTTTTTAGAATTTTTGTCATAATATTGTTACTTTTTATTCATTTTTATATTATAAATAATATCTCTGTTCTTTTTTATGTTCCGAATAATCCTTGTAAGCTTTCCTGACAGTATCTATTTCAGAAACTTCAGAGACGGGAACCTCCCACCATCCATAACCGGGGATACTTTTATATGGATCGGTTTCAATTGTGATAACTGTTATCACTTTTTGCTTTTTAGCTTCAGCTAATGCCTGCTTCAGGGAATCAATATTAGTTGCCTCAATGACGTGAGCTCCAAGACTTTGTGCATTCTGAGCAAAATTCACAGGAAGTTTATTTCCGTTAAGCAATCCGGTATTTGCATCTCTGTAACGATATTCTGTACCGAAGCGTCCTGATCCTATTGACTGGGATAATCCGCCTATGCTCCCGAAGCCATGGTTATTCAGTAGTATGATTGTATATTTAATACCTTCCTGAACAGCTGTAACAATTTCATTACTCATCATAAGATAGTTTCCATCCCCAACCATGACATAAATTTCGCGATCGGGGCAGGCTAATTTGGCTCCTATGCCTGCAGCACATTCATAGCCCATTGTTGAATATCCATACTCAAGGTGGAATCCCTTGGGATCGGTTGTTCTCCAGAGTTTATGAAGATCTCCCGGCAGACTTCCTGCTGCACACAGAACAACATCACCCGGTGCGGCAAATCCCGATACAGCTCCAATCACTTCAGCCTGGGCAACAGGAAGTGAACCTGATACTTTAAAAAATCCGTCCACCTGTTTTTGCCAGTTTTCATTTGCATCTGATGCACTCTTTCTGTACTCATCAGATACCTTGAATCCTTCCAGCAGATCCGCAAGTTCTTCGAGACAGACTCTGGCATCGGAAGTAAGAGGCAGTGCACAAAGCTTGTGTGAATCGAAGTCAGTAATGTTGATGTTTATGAATTTTACCTCCGGATTCCGGAAAGCTGTTTTTGAAGCAGTTGTGAAATCAGTGTAGCGTGTTCCTATCCCGATTACCAGGTCGGCTTCAGCGGCAAAACTATTAGCTCCTGGTGTTCCAGTAGCGCCCGCAGCTCCAAGGTTCAAAGGATGATTAAACGGAAAAGAACCTTTACCTGCGAATGTCTCTGCAACAGGAATTCCAGTGGTTTCAATCATTTTCTTCAATATTTCTGTTGCCTGACTATAGATAACTCCTCCGCCTGCAATGATCAGAGGCTTTTTTGAAGCTCTGATTATTCTTACAGCCTCTTTAAGAATGCTGGAATCAGGCCTTGGACGAGGTATTTTCCATATTCTTTTTCTAAAAAGCTCTTCCGGAAAATCGAAGGCTTCTGCCTGAACATCCTGAGGAAGAGAAAGCGTTACCGCACCTGTGTCAGCCGGTGATGTAAGAACGCGCATTACCTCTGGAAGAGAGGTGATCAACTGCTCTGCCCTGTTGATCCTGTCCCAGTATTTTGATACGGGTTTAAAGCAGTCATTTACCGAAATATCCTGGGAATAAGGTGATTCGAGCTGTTGCAGCACCGGTGCAACATTCCGCGTGGCAAAAATGTCTCCAGGAATAATAAGTACGGGTAAACGGTTTATTGTAGCACAGGCAGCACCTGTTATCATATTTGTAGCACCCGGGCCAATGGATGAAATACAGGCAAATGTTCCAAGACGGTTTTTCATTTTGGCATATGCAGTCGCAATATGTACCGAAGCCTGCTCATTTCTGGTCATATAAAAACGGAAATCCGGATTTTCCAGTAATCCTTCCCCGACACCGGCAACTATCCCATGGCCAAATATTCCAAGACAGCCTGCAAAAAACTGATTCTGTTGTCCGTCGAGTTCAACATATTGATTCTTAAGGAACCTGACGACAGCCTGACCGACTGTTAATCTAACGGCTTTCATAATTTTTCTGAATTTTATTTTATTCTGTTAAATTCATCTATTGGCATTATTTAAGCATCATATCACGTATAATCAGGATAAGATCGGTAGTTGCCTGACAGAACTGTCTGAGGGTTCTGAGTGTTGCTCCATATTTGTCAAACTCTTCAATTTTCATCCCGTCCTCATAATATGCACGTCTGAAATCAACATATTTTTTCTCCAGTTCTGCAATGATTGCAGGATCAACAGGTTTATCCATGCGGTTTTCTATTGTAATATCTGATGCGTTATATCTTTTCTGCCACAGGTATGGAGGGGAAATAACAACATTCCCGCCGATGAATTCCGACCAGTGCCGGTGATTCCGGAATGCTGCGCTTAATAATCTGAGGCGGTATCCTCTTTCCATGTAGATCTTATAGGCCTTTTTCATTACAGCTACACCTGCCCAGTCCAGTATATCAGGATTTGAAATTATATTTTCTTTATCTGTAACAACTTTCAGCCAGTCATCAAGTCTGCCAACCATAAGAGTACAGACCGGACCCATTGTGCTGATATCCTTTCCTTCCTTCTCGCGTCTTCTTAATCCGCGTTCAACAGCATCCCCCACAGCTAATGCCTGGGGAAGTGTAAAGCTTACTGTGGCATTTATACTTATGCCTCTGTATGTTGCCTCCTCAATAGCTTCAATACCAGCTTTTGTAACAGGTATTTTTACTATCATATTTGGTGCAAGTTTGCTGAAATGTTCTGCCTGAGCTAATATCCTTTTTGCATCCCTGTATAACCTTGGATCTGTCTGTATTGACAATCTGCCGTTTTTTCCTTTTTCCCTGTCAAATATTGGTTTCAGGAGTGCAGCAGCTTTTACCGACATTTCCTCAATTAACTGCCACGCAATCTCATCCTCGGTGGCAGTTGAATTCTCATTGATTATTTCAGGAATTCTGTCCTTCCAAAGATCCCATTCCTGTTTAAGGACAGTACATACTATCACAGGATTACATGTTGCACCTACGGCACCATTACCGATGGACCATGTAAGCTCTTCAATAGAACAGGAATCATTCCACAGAGCCGTGGGTGTCGTCTGCGTCATTTCATGCAGCTTGCTTTTATAGACTTTTTTATTTTCAGATTCTCCTCCCATAATCTCATTTCATTACTATTTTTTTTAATTGAAGTTCCGCTTCCCAAGTTCAAAGTTAATTTTGTATAGGCCTCGAACCTAGTACCTAAGTACCTAGAACCTGGAACCTTAAATAATTAACTCGTTTCATTATTACCAGAAGATAATGTAAAGAACCGCAAGTATTCCCCATACACCTATTGCCGCAACATTGAATACTGTCGAAGTCCTGAATAATCCTTTTTCTGTGATTATTGCTTTATGATCCATCTTTTTAAGTTTATAGTTAAAAATCAGAATCAGACCGAGAAGGATTAACATAAATATCAGAACATAAACTGATTCGAGAGCAAGTGTTCTCATCGGATAAACGAAAAAAGCCGCAACTATCCCTGCGAGCATTGCAAATGCAACTATTTTTATTCCAATGCCAGCAGTTTTTTTCCCAGAGGTCATATCAATTACATTATCTACATTATGGCTTTTATCCAGAAGGCTTCCTCCAACCATCACAAAAAATAAAATTATGAATACGTAACCAATCCGCAGCACAAATGGCATTCCAGGGAATAAAATTTTTATTAGCAATCCCATAGGTATTGTAAGCAAAGCCACCCATAAAGCAGCTTTGGATGATGCTTTCCTCCAGAAAAGTCCGCAGAAAAAGATAAGGAACTCACCGGGATAAATGAATCCGGTATACTCCTGTATGTACTGGTATGCCTGATCGAGAGTTTTTAACTGCGGCGCAATAATGGTTGCAATAAGAAGAGCGAAGAAAGCTACAATTGTTCCGACCCTTACAAGTTCCTTTTCAGATGCTTTCTTATTGATGAAGCTCTTGTAGATATCCATTGTAAAAATCGTGGAGGCACTGTTTACTATAGAACTAATGGAAGAAACAGCCGCAGCCGCTATAGCTGCAAAGGATAGTCCTCTGATCCCTATAGGGATGATATTTCTGATAAGCCAGGGATATGCTTCGTCGGATTTTCCAAGTTTTACGCCCATTGCAAAAACTGCAATTCCGGGAATAACCACAAGGAGAGGAACAAGCAGTTTAAGATATGCTGCAAAAACCACACCCAGTTGTGCTTCCTTCAGATTTTTTGCGGCAAGTCCTTTCTGGATGATGAACTGATTGAATCCCCAGAAGCTCAGATTAGTAAGCCACATTGATCCTATGATTACCCCCAGACCCGGCAGGTCAGAGAATGCATCCTTCAGTCCTCCCTTTCCATCGGGAGCAAAAAGTGTCCCCTTTTCGATAATCATGTGGAATTTCTGGGGTGCCCTTTCCAGCAGTTCATTAAAGCCGGCAATAACTCCGTTGCCATTGCTTAATGTATTTAATGCAAGAGCTGTTGTAACCAAACCTCCAATAATCAATACAGCCACATTTACAATATCTGTCCATGCAACAGCTTTTATTCCACCCCAGATTGAATATAGTGCTGAGAGTACAGCAAATCCTAGAACTCCATAAACCAGAGGAACACCGATTATCCTTTCCATTGCCAAAGCTCCGAGATAGATTACGGAAGTCATATTCACAAAAATGTAAACCAGTATCCAGAATACTGCGAAACAGGTACTTACCTTCCTGTCATACCTTTGTGAAAGATAATCAGGCATGGTAAAAAATCCTTTATTTATGAAAACCGGAAGAAAAAACTTGGCCACAAAAATCAGAGAGGCAGCAGCGATCCATTCATAAGCGGCAATAGCCAGTCCGATGGCATAACCCGAACCGGACATTGCAATAAAGTGTTCTGCTGAAATGTTTGCCGCAAGGAGTGTGCAACCTATTGCCCACCATGGCAAAGAGCGACCGGCAAGAAAATAGTCGCGGGATGTCCTTTGTTCTCCTTTTTTCTTGCGTGAAACCCATAACCCGAGAGAAACAATAATTAAAGCATATATTATAAAGACAATCCAGTCGATCGAGGTAAAATCTTTCACTTTTGAGAAATTTAAAAACACTTTTTTAACACTCTAAAAATATAAAATAAAATATTTCAGACTTTCCTATTTTTTATCTGCATATAATGGTATATTAGCCGTAAAAACTATAAAATAATAATTATTTGATAATCTTTCAGAATATGAAACCTTTCTATCAAAAGCTTGTTACCTCTCCCAATCAATCTGTGATTTTCTTTGATGAAGAGAAGCCACATTTTACAGTACCCTGGCATTATCATCCTGAGATTGAGATTCTTTATGTATTTAAAAGTTCCGGAACTAGTTATGTCGGCGACGGGATTAACAGTTTTAATAAAGGAGCGATAAGCATTATCGGTGAGAATGTACCACACTGGTGGAAAAGTGACGAGAAATATCTGAGCGGACAAATAAAGGATGGCATTAAAGCTTTGGTAATTCAGTTTAAGAGTGAAATTTTTGATACTAATTTCATCAATATCCCTGAAATGAATTCGATAAAGGGACTACTTGAAAGATCGAAAAGGGGTATTTTATTTACTGGCAAAAGCAGGGAACAGCTTGGAAAGCAGGTACTAAAGATTTTCAGACTTAATGGGATACACAGGATCACTGAACTTATCATTTTACTTGATATGATGGCCAATTCACCTGAATATCAATTCCACACAAGTGCAGGTTATTCAAAAATGGTTAACACGTATGATTTTAACCGATTTAATAAAATTCATGAATATTTAATTAACAATTTCACCAGACGTATAACTCTCGAAAATATTTGTGATATAGTAAGCATGAGTCCAACAGCTCTGTGCAGATATTTCAAGAAGCATACAGGAAAAACACTGTTTTCATTTCTTAATGAAATACGGATAGGCAGTGCCTGCAGGCTGATGATAGAAGAGAACGCATCAATTTCCAATGCATGTTTTGAAAGCGGATTTAACAATCTCTCTCATTTCAATTTTCAATTCAGGAAAGTCAAGCAATTAACACCAACTGAATATATAAATGCTTATAAAGTCAACCATTTAAAAGGAATCAAGTCTTAAAGGCGCATTTTCGTTTACACCATAAAAGTAATGCAAATAAAAGTTCTATTTCATTTTTAAAACAAAAACTTTATACCCTGTTTTGCTCTTTCAGAGGTAAGTACTGCAACATGCAAAACAGCAAAAGCTTTGAGGGTTCTTATTACTGCTTTTGAGTTTTACATTCTTGATATTCCTCTTTATATAACTCGTAATTATTTAAAAAATCTGCAAGTTGTTTTATATGATCAGTATTTATGTAATCTACTTTAATATTCATGAGAATGCACCATGCTCTTATATTATCAGGCGAATTCCAGAACCTTATCTTTTTATTCAGAGAGTGAACCGAATCAATTATATTTTGAATACGCGTTTTTTCTTCTTCAATTATGTCACCTTCTCCATTCCATGTAGTGAATTTCCTAAGATTTTCACTGAAAAGCGGAACTCTTTTTAAAGTTTTTTCATCATATTTCCGGTCTAACATTCCGTCAAAAAAAATGAATCCCGGATATTTGTCAAATTCCTCAGGTTCTGGTCTGTTTCCTGAAATGACAATCCGAACGTAATTCGGATTGATTTGAGGATCAAAAACATCCTGATAAGGCTTGAGTTTTTCAATAAGGATAGACAGTGTGGGCTCTACCGGCGTTTTTAGATCTATAAGCAACTGCAATGTTGACGTGTCATCTTTCCATGCTTTTCCGCCATTTTGCCTTACAATTTGCACAACAGGATGAATATATAATGAATCCAGTGTTCTGCCGGGCTTTATATCAGTTTGATAGTGAGCCACAAATAATTCACCATCTATTGCCCATATATCTGCTTCAATGGAACCGAAATGATTGTCGTACGCCATACGGAAAGGTATTTCATTCTCATAATCATTATGGGAATGAGCATTAAGTGTTGAATACTGGGCTTCCAGTGCAAAGATTGCAAACAAACACAGGACTGTTGTCAGGAGAATTTTCTTCATATTTTGAGGAATATTTTATGTTTATAAAGGAAATAAATGTATATTTCAATTCAATTACATACCACTATTTCAGTTAAAGAATAACGCACCTTACAAATATATTTTAAAAAGATTCACTCTGGTTACTAAAGAGATTGTTCAGAATAAAATTTAATTTTCATAATTCAAAATTAGTATTTTTATAACTAATGTATTAACCCCCTTTAAACTGGACTAATTTCCAAAGGTTTTTGAACTAATGAT
>CAZIRN010000002.1:0-44755 GCA_964541495.1 uncultured Rikenella sp.
TTATATTTTCGACATAATCGAGTTTCTCCCAGGCAAAGAACTCTACTTTTTTCCTGTAGACTTTTCTGCCATTTCCGTTCACTGAGACAGGTTTGCTTCCCGGCACTTCGTAATAAACTTCGACTTCTGCAGTATAAGGTTCGCGACCAAAATGGCCATAAGTTGCGGTGGGCAGGAATATAGGATTTTTAAGTCCTAAGCGTTCAGTAATTGCATAGGGGCGCAAGTCGAATAGTTTCCTGATTCTTTCCGATATTTCACCGTCGGACATGATTTTTCCTTTGTTGTCTTTAACTTTTGCAGTACCGAATGTGTTGACAAAGAGCCCTACAGGATCTGCAACTCCGATTGCGTATGCAACCTGTATAAGAACTTTGTCGCATACTCCTGCTGCGACCATATTTTTTGCTATGTGGCGTGCTGCGTATGAAGCCGACCTGTCAACTTTTGAGGAGTCTTTTCCTGAAAAAGAACCGCCGCCGTGTGCTCCATGGCCTCCATACGTATCCACAATTATTTTTCGGCCGGTAAGGCCTGTGTCGCCGTAAGGGCCGCCTATTACAAACTTACCTGTTGGATTTACATAAAGATTGAAATCGTCATCGAATAATTTCTGGAGATGCGCAGGAAGATGTTTCTTTACCCTCGGCAGAAGTATATTACGAACATCTTTTTTTATCTGTTCCTGCATGGCCTTTTCTGCTGCCTTAACATCCTCTTTTGATTTTCCTGTCGGGAGAATGAATTCATCATGCTGTGTGCTGATAACTATTGTATTTATTCTGACCGGCACGTCATTGTCGTTGTATTCGATTGTTACCTGCGACTTGCTGTCTGGCCTCAGGTATTTCATTTCTTTACCTTCCTTCCGTATTGCTGCCAGTTCCTGCAGAAGGAGGTGAGCAAGTACAATAGACAGAGGCATATAAGTATCGGTTTCACGGCAGGCATAACCGAACATCATTCCCTGATCGCCGGCACCCTGTTCTTCAGGTTTTTCTTTCACGACTCCCTGACGTATATCCGGCGACTGCTCGTGTATGATGTTTATAACACCGCAGGAATCACAGTCGAACCTGTACTCGGCATGAGTATATCCTATGTTTCTTATTACCCTTCTGGCTGTTTCCTGAATATCAACCCAGCCTTCGGTCATCACTTCGCCTCCACAGATGACAAGCCCTGTGGTTACGAATGTTTCACATGCCACTTTCGATTCATTATCCCATTTTAAGAATTCATCGAGAAGAGCGTCCGATATCTGATCCGATACCTTGTCGGGGTGTCCTTCTGACACTGATTCTGAAGTAAATAAATATCCCATCTGCTTTTTATTTATTAAACAATAACGGGGAAATTTTGTTGACTGAAGAATATGGGGATAGATGCATTTTAGCATTTTTTCCTGTGGTTGCAATCAGCTCAAATCTTTCCACCTGAATTTGACCGCCAAAGCAAATAAAAAAAAAGATAATAAGCAAAAAAATCAGGTTGTAAGTTGCCTGAATATTTCTTCAAGGTTATATTCTCTTTTTGAAAGTGAAAGAATAGTCAGGTTTTTGCTTACTGCAAAAGAAAATATTTCAGGTCGTATGTCTGCACCGGTTGAAGCTTCAATTTGCCAGGTATTATTTCCGGTATTTTTTACAGCAATAACGCCTGCTATTTCCGAAAGAGCACTTTCACCTGGATTTTTATCGAATTCGACATTTATTATCTGCACAGGCAGGCTTATTATTGAGTAAATTTTTTTTATAGGCTTGTCGGCGACAATTATTCCTTTGTCAATAATAATTACACGGCTACAAATGGCTTCGACTTCCTGCATAATATGAGTTGAAAGAATGACTGTTTTTGCTTTTCCTGCTTCTTTTATCAGAGCTCTGATTTCGGTTATCTGGTTAGGATCGAGGCCTGATGTTGCTTCGTCGAGTATAAGTATTTCCGGATTATGAATAAGCGCTTGTGCGAGTCCTACTCTCTGGCGGTAGCCTTTCGATAGTTCGCCGATTTTTTTGTTTTTTTCCGGTGTCAGCCCCGTAAGATTTATTATTTCATCAACAGCCTTTTTTTTCTTTTCGCCCATTTTGTAAAGTGATGCAACAAAGCCAAGATACTCCTTTACATACATTTCGTGGTAGAGAGGGTTGTTTTCAGGCAGATAACCGATAGTTTTTCGTAATTCCCTGTTGTTATCGGATATATCTGTTCCGTTAATAAGTACTTTTCCTGAAGATGCAGGAAGGAATCCTGTAATAATCCTCATCATAGTCGTTTTGCCGGCTCCGTTCGGACCCAGAAAACCTGCAATTTCACCACTGGATATAGTGAATGAAACATCATCGAGTGCCTTCTGTTCACCGAAATACCTTGTGACATTCTTTACTACAACCGACATAAAATGACTGTAATTTTTCGAAAACTTGCTTCAAAGATAAATCATAGCTTTCGTTTATTGAAACATTGAATTTTGATTTATGAGTTGTAAATAAGGTTATATATAAAGTTAGTGATTAATTATCGCATTTCAATAAATCTTATTTAATTAGTAATATAGTGGATAACAAATATTTATAAATTTTATGAGCACAATGTAAATATTTGATAATATATAGCAAAAATATATGCAAGTAAATTTTTTATATCTGAAGAAGAAATTTTTGCGAAATGTAATGTAAATGTGTATTTGGATAATTGTCGGTTTTAGTTTTTAACATATAGTAATAGGAAAATCTTATAATAAGTATAAATTTGTAGCAGGAAAACAATTTAAAGTATTGTATATGAAAAAAAGAATAATTCTTTATTTTTTGCCGGTTTTATTAAGTTATCTGTTTATTGATTCGGCATGGTCTCAGCCGGTTAACAGTCTCACTTCGAAAGAAAAGGAAGAGGGATGGTTTTTGCTTTTCAATGGAAAGGACTTTACAGGATGGCGTCAGTACAATGGGACATCTATGCCTGCAAATTGGAAGATTGAAGATAATGCCATGAAAGTATTTACAGCCGAGGATAAGAAACCAGGGCAGGGGGCAGGAGGGGATATAATTTATGCTAACAAAAAATTCAGGAATTTCGAATTATCGATCGATTGGAAGGCAGATAAAATGGCTAATTCAGGTATTTTTTATTATGTAAGGGAAGAACCAGGGCAGCAAATATATTCCTCTGCACCCGAAGTGCAAATACTCGACAATGATAATGCAACAGACAACAAGATAGCAAGTCACCTTGCAGGATCTCTTTACGACATGCTTCCCGCCGACCCGAAAACTGCAAGGCCTGCAGGCCAATGGAATAATATAGTAATACGGATGAAGGACGGTAAAGCTACACATATTCAGAACGGCGTAAAAGTTGTGGAATATGAGCTATGGACACCTAAATGGGATGAAATGGTCAGGAATAGTAAGTTCAAAAATTTTCCGGGATTTCAGAAGGGCATCTCAAGGGAAGGCTATATAGGTCTTCAGGATCATGGGTATACTGTATGGTTCAGAAATATTAAGATAAGGGAATTGTAGAAATAATTCCTTTTTGTGAGAATTAAATTAGTGCATTAACCACATCCTCGAGTAATTTTTTCGTGCCTTCTACTGGGTCTCCGCCGGCTTCATATTCTACGGAAATATATCCTTTATATTTATAGTCATTGAGTATTCTTACACACCGTGCGATATCAACATCAGGGAAGCGGGTCCATCGTTTGGCATGAACCATTGAAGTTGCCTTAGGAATCAGAATTTCAAGTCCGTGATAAAGCATATATTCATGCTCCCAGTTACAGAAATCCGGTGAAGCCTCGCAATAAGGATTGTTTACCTCGTTAAGTATGATGATTATATTTACAGGATTGGCTGCCAGACCCCAGTGGTTTTCAATTGTGATTTTCACACCTGCCTTTCCGGCATAATCCGCAAGTTCTTTGAACGATTCTATGGCATTTCTTAAATAAGGCACTATTTCCTCATTGCGCGGATATCCATCCTCTATTACCGAAGCAGGAATTATCTGGGGACCTCCTGTATTTACACGCATTGATATTGCTCCAATTTGTTTTGCTGCATCAAGCCATATTTTTGCCACCCGTATTCCCTCTTTTCTTAGTTCATCATTAAGATCTGCAAGATTTCGCGGTGCATTATTTGATATATGTGCTGCTGTTACACCTGTGGAAACCATATTGCTTACGAGTCTGTCGAGGTAACGTTTCGATGATGGTGCTGAAGGGTCGAATTCACCAATACGCACCTGAGTATCAGTTTTAATATGTGTGTACATCGAATCATCCGTTACATCGCCAAAGAGAGATGACCAGAGATCCATTTTTTTAACACCCGGATACGTATCTCTTGTGAATGCGGGGAAATCGAGAAGAGTAAATTCTCCGTATTTTTCTTTTAGCAGTTGTATTTCCGGACGTTCGGGTCTTTGAGAATATGCTCTTCTTTTAAATAATTGATTTACAGCATAGCTATTTGATGCCATTTGTTTCAGCTTTTCATCTCTTGTGCGTAAACGCTGTTTTTTTTCGCTGCTCTCTATACTCGTAAAGGTAAAACCCATCGAAGCAGCTCCAATTGTACCGATACTTAATGTTTTAAGGAAATCTCGCCTGGGCTGAACAAGTGATTTTTTTGATCTGTTGCAATCCGTTTTCATGATTTCTTAAATAAGGTTAATTATGAAATTTGTATTGAACATTAAAAAACTGACAAATTATCACTGACATTTATAAATTATTTTTGTAACTTAATATATCAATGAGTTTTATCAATTTATACTTAGGTTATCGTAACAATTATTCCAGAGAAATTTCTGCTACAACCGGCCAGTGATCGGAAATGAAAACATTTCCTTGTTTTCTTACAACGGTTTTGATGCTGTTGACCTTCATTCCGTTCCGTACAAAAATATAGTCAATCCTGTTACCTCGAGGCGCATCAGACCAGCCATTTGTAGTACCCAATGGACCCTCAGGAACACTTTGCGAGATTTTGTATGAATCGGACAGAAGAGGATTATTTTTTCCTGTTTCAGTAAGTATTGAATAGGCCCTGCTGTCGGGTCTCATATTGAAATCACCTGTAATAATAAATTTTTCGTTTCGTGCTATTTTTCTTACCTGGTCAAGAAGTAATGAGGCACTCATTACTCTTGCAGAGTCTGAGTCATGAGCAAAATGAGTATTGAAATAATATAGTGTCTTCCCTGTTTTTATTTCCTTAAGCTCCACCCATGTTACAATTCGTGGCAGATTTGCACCCCAGCCTTTGCTTCCAGGTATATCAGGTGTTTCGGAAAGCCAGAAAGTATTTCCTCTTACCATTTTAAATTTTTTTTCATTGAAAAAAAGGGGGTTCATTTCGCCTTTTCTTTTGCCATCATCCCTGCCTACCCCGACTGATGACCATCCTTCCAAAGCCGAATCAATAGCCGCATATTGATGCCATAGTGCTTCCTGAAGTCCGAAAAGGTCAGGTTTCTCTTCTTTCAAGAACCCGATTACAAGATTCTTTCTGTTAGGCCATGCATTTATACTGTCGCGTGGATTGTCGTTACGTATATTAAACGTAATAACTTTAATATTTTCATTCGTTTTGCTCCCGCTGCAGATTAAAAGGGCAAGAATAAATATTGCCGAAAGAAAAATATTATTAATTCTCATATCAGTATAAGATTTTTTCAAATATAAACACAAATCTTATCTTTTCATATAGAGCCTTAAATAAATAGCTAAGAGTAATTATTAATATATTTGAGGAATTATAAATGGTTGATAAAGCTAAGAGTAAGTAATTTCTTTTGATTATTTATGCCTGATATAATTAAGCTCTTACCCGATTCCGTGGCAAATCAGATTGCTGCAGGAGAGGTAATCCAGAGGCCTGCGTCGGTGGTCAAAGAACTGATGGAAAACTCGGTTGATGCCGGAGCAAGTGATATCAAAGTTATAGTAAAAGATGCCGGACGCACTTTGATACAGGTTGTGGATGATGGCATCGGAATGTCTGAAACTGATGCCCGGCTTGCTTTTGAGAGGCATTCGACCTCCAAGATATCCTGTGCCGAGGATCTGTATTCCATTACTACAAAGGGGTTCAGGGGAGAGGCTCTTGCTTCTATTGCGGCCGTGGCGATGGTGGAGCTCAGGACAAAGCGAAAGGAAGATGAAACCGGCACACTGGTTGTAATCAACGGTTCTAAAGTGGAAAGGCAGGAAGTGTGTACATGCCCTGCAGGAGCCAATTTTTTGGTAAAAAGTCTATTTTTCAATATCCCGGCCCGAAGGAAATTCCTGAAATCAGATAATACTGAACTAAGGAATATAATCAATGAATTTCAAAAAGTTGCACTTTCAAATCCGGCAATCAGATTTTCTCTTTACCATAACGATTCCGAAATTTACATTCTTCCCCCGGGCAACATAAAACAGAGAATTACCGGTATATTCGGTAAAAATATTAGTCAGGAGCTTTTGAATATCGAAGCAGATACGGCACTTGCGAAAATTTCGGGTTTTATAGGTAAACCCGAATCGGCAAAGAAGACTTCCGGAGGATTCTTTTTTGCTAATGGCCGTTTTATAAGGCATCCTTATCTGCATAAAGCTGTTATGGAAGGCTATCAGAAAATTCTTCCTCCCGATTCCGTTCCTTCTTATTTTATATTTATAGATGTCGATCCTTCAAAAATTGATGTGAATATTCATCCAACAAAAACCGAAGTGAAGTTTGAAGATGAAAGGGCTATATGGCAGATATTGCTTGCTGCAGTGAGGGAAACTCTTGGAAGATTCAATATCATTCCATCTATAGATTTTGGCAGCGATTCGTATGTTGATATTCCTGTTAGGACTGATGACGGCCGCATTCCTGTGCCTCCGGAAATAAAAATAGACAGTGAATATAATCCTTTCGCCGGGGATGACAGACCGTCGAAAAGAGAACTCATCGAAAAATTCGAGAAGGAAAGAGTTGCAAACTGGGAAAAACTTTATCCGGAGCAGCAGGCTAAAGCTGATATTAGAAAACAAGATGAGGAAAAGCAGGAAGTAGTAACCGGGTGGAAACGATTCATGCAGGTAAAGGGAAGGTATATTGTCTGTCCGGTAAAATCGGGTCTGATGTTTATTGACCAGAAGAGAGCACATGAAAGAATTCTTTATGAGCAGTTTATCATGGACCTTGACCGGAAAGTTTTTTCCGGCCAAAAAAGCGTTTTTCCTGAAACGTTAGAAATGGATGCAGCCGATTATTATCTGCTTAAAGAAATAGAAGACGAACTCAGATTACTTGGTTATGATTTTGAGGATAAAGGGAATTACCGGGTCATAATAATAAGCCAGCCTGTTATAACAGGTTGCACTCCAGCCGCCGAATTCCTGAGATCATTGATAGGAACGTTCAGAAGTTTGCAGACGGATGTTTCGGGGGATATAAAAGAAAAAGTTGCGGAAGCTATGGCAAAGAGCGCTTCAATTCCTTATGGAACCGTACTGTTGGCAGAAGAAATGGAACAACTTATTGACAGATTATTTGCATGCAGATCACCAAATTATTCTCCTTCAGGAAAGCCGGTTGTAAGTATATTAACTACTGATGAAATTGATAAAAGATTCAAATAATCATAATGTTTCTGTACTGGTTTAAAATGATTGATTAATTTTGTCGGCAAATCTAATTTCAGACTATATATTTAAATGAACGGCTATAACAGAAGCTTCTTCGGGATGCCACCGGCTGTGAAGAACATCATTTATATCAATATACTGATGCTTCTTGCTAATTATGCTTCTATTGGCATCTTCAATGTGGATTTGAACAGAATTCTTGGAATCTATTTCCCTGCATCGGATCAGTTCAGACCGATACAGATATTAACCCACATGTTTATGCACGGAGGTATCTGGCACCTCTTCTTCAATATGCTTGCATTGTATATGTTCGGACAGGTTCTTGAGCAAGTATGGGGGCCGAAAAGATTTCTAATTTATTATTTCGTTTCAGGCTTAGGTGCTATGGCCACTCATATGTTAGTTATGGCAATTCAATATCATCAGGTAATGAATTATATCACACCTGAACAATTACAGGAAGTTCTCGATAACGGCTATAATTATACATTGCAGCTTAAAGCATATACTGATCCTGTAATGAGAAAGCTGCAATATATTCTTTACACTCCTACTGTTGGAGCATCGGGAGCTATTTATGGTGTTTTACTTGCTTTTGGAATGCTTTTCCCTAATACACCTCTTTTGCTTCTATTTCCACCAATACCTATCAGAGCAAAATATTTTGTTTTGCTCTACGGAGGGTTGGAACTTTATCTTGCAATAACTCAGCCGGGAAGTTCAGTAGCTCATGCAGCACATCTGGGAGGCATGATTTTTGGTTTTATCCTTATCAAAATCTGGAAAAAAACCACAAAAACATTTTACTAATGAATTGGTGGAACAAAATGAAGTTTTATTTCAATCGTAGCTCCAGCCTTATAAAATTAATAGTAGTTAATATTGCTGTTTTTCTGATTATTACTATTGCAGGAATTTTTGGATATCTTCTTGTAAATCCGGGCATCCCTGATGGTTTTGTGAGGTTTTTCTCGATGCCTTCCTCATTCGACACCCTCCTGAGAAGGCCATGGACGCTCATTACTTATATGTTTACTCATAAAGATTTCCTTCATATTGCCGTCAACCTTTTGTGGCTATACTGGTTCGGGAAAATGTTTCTTGAGTTTCTCGATCAGAAAAAGCTTGTATCGGTTTATCTTATTGGAGGAGTTACAGGGGCTTTGATGTATATTATTTCTTATAATGTCTTTCCGGTGTTCAGAGAATTTTCAGGAACTTCTGTTCCTCTTCTTGGAGCCAGTGCATCGGTTATGGCAGTGGTTGTGGCTATTGCTGCGTATGCCCCCGATTATCAGGTGCTGCTCTTTCCTTTCGGCAGGTTTAAAATCAAATATATTGCATTACTCATTTTTATTCTGACTTCAATAGCCGACTTTTCCGTAAATTCTGGCGGCAAGCTTGCACATATCGGAGGGGCACTTTACGGCTATATATATGCGGTTAATTATCGTAAGGGCAAAGAGCTTGGGAGATGGCTAAACAGATTGATAGATAATGCAGTAACAGTTTTTAGACCACGAAAAAAACTTAAAGTAGCTTACAAAAGAAAAAATACCGACGATTATGAATATAACCGCATGAAAGCTGAACGTCAGACAAGAATCAATGCAATACTCGATAAAATATCAAAAGGAGGCTATGACAGCCTTACGCGGGAAGAAAAAGATTTTCTTTTCAGTGAAAGTCAGAAAAAGAATTAACTTTGAAATAATTTAAGCTGATTTCGGCATTATCAGAGTGAAAAAACTTATCCATAAGATATTTTTAGGAATAAACATCATCTTTGCCCTTTCTCTATTAATATCTTATCTTGCCGTTCATATAAATCCGGGGGATTTTATTATTCCGGCTTTTTTTGGCCTTGCATATCCATACCTTCTGATCATAAATATCATATTTGTTGTTATATGGGCAGTAAGGCTGAGGCCTGAGGCATTTATTTCACTTGGAATTATTCTTGCCGGTTTCTCTCATTTTTCAGATTATATTCAGCTTTTCAAAACGAAGGAGAGCACTCCGGGAAATATCCTTGTAATGAGTTACAACATCAGGCTCTTCAACTATTATAAGGGAAGCGGAATAGGAAATACGGAAAACGACATACTGACTCTTATTCGTTCACATAGACCTGATATTTTATGCCTGCAGGAACTTTATATCAATGGAGATGCTAATAAAAAGGATGATGAAATTAAGCAGAAGCTCGGGGGTAATCTTTATTCACATATAAAGCTCATAGGGAGCGGTAAAAATAAGTTCTATGGAATTGCCACATATACAAAATACAAAATTGTCCACAGGGGCGAGATATCTTTCCCTCGTTCTTCGAGCCTTTCGATTTTTACCGACGTTGTTGTCGGAAACGACACTTTCAGAATTTTCAATAGCCAGCTACAGTCGTTCAGGCTCAAAAAAACCGAAAGATCGTTTTTCGAAGAACTTTTTGACCAGGAAGACAAGCAGAAAATAAGAGAAATAATGACTCTCTCGAAGAGCCTCAGGAAGGGATTTGCCGACAGGTCTCTTCAGGCTCTGACTTTAAAGGATTATATTGTTAACTCGCCTTATCCGGTGATTGTAGCGGGCGATTTTAACGATACACCGGTTTCATATACATACAGAAAAATACGTAAAGGGCTGAAAGATTCGTTCGTTGTTTCAGGTTACGGGGCAGGGTTTACTTACAGGGGTAATTATCCTCCGAACAGGATTGATTATATCCTGTACGACGATTCTCTTGAAAGCACAAAATTCGAAATATTGAGAGTTAAGTATTCAGATCATTATCCTGTAATGGCATGGTTCAGAAAGACTAATTGAATGGTAGTTTACTAAGTTCCACATTACCGCCTGAAAGAATCAGTCCAACTTTTTTGCCGTTTGATAATCCGGGGTTTTCCATTATTACGGCAAGGGTAACAGCAGAAGACGGTTCAATGATTATTTTCAATCTTTCCCAGATGAGCCTCATACATTCGACGATTGATTCTTCAGAAACAGTGTAGATATTATCGGCATATTTTCTGATGACAGCGAAAGTAAGTTCGCTCAAGGAAGTAAGCAGTCCGTCGGCCACGGTTTTTGGTGATAATGAAGGGCATAATATTCCGGTTGTAAATGATTTGAAAGCATCATTGGCGTTTTCGGGTTCTGCTCCGAATACTTTAATATCTGGTTTTAAACCCTTTACGGCTATAGCCGTTCCGCTAAGGAGACCTCCCCCTCCAACAGGCGCAATAATTATGTCAAGGTCGGGTATTTGTTCAAGAAATTCCACTGAAGCGGTTCCCTGTCCACATATCACATTGAAATTATTATAAGGATGAATAAGGATTGCGCCTCTTTTTTCAATTATTTCAGACGTAGTTTGTTCTCGCGCCTCTTGTGTAGGTTCGCAGAAAACAATTTCAGCGCCATATCCTTTTACAGCATCTTTTTTGACAGCAGGAGCGTTAGACGGCATAACCACGCACGATTTAACTCCGACGGTCGAAGCAGCTAGAGCCAGTGCCGCTCCGTGATTACCTGATGAATGTGTGATAACGCCTTGTTTCCTATCTTTATCATTCAACTGAAGCACGGCATTAGTTGCGCCCCTGAATTTAAAAGACCCTGTTTTCTGGAAATTCTCGCATTTAAAGAATAACTCTCCACCGAATATATTGTTTATCTGTTTAGAGGTTATTACAGGAGTCTTGTGAATAAATGGATTTATCCTTTTATATGACTGAATGATGTCCGATAGTTCGGGTAGTTGCATATCTGTTTTACAGGAAAATAAATTCAACAAATATAAATAAAGAGTGCCGGAAAAGAGTATTAATTTTTCCGGCACTACATCATCTATTATGAAAACACATGGAGTTCAGAAGATTTTAAAAGCTACCGTCAGTCCGGCCATTACAACCGATACCATTGACATAAGCTTAATAAGGATATTAAGTGATGGACCTGAAGTATCTTTAAATGGATCTCCTACTGTATCGCCTACAACTGCGGCTTTATGCGGTTCGCTCCTCTTGCCGCCATAGTTGCCTTTTTCTATGAATTTTTTTGCATTATCCCATGCGCCTCCGGCATTGTTAAGCATACAGGCAAGAGTAAAGCCGGCAGTCATACCTCCAGCCAGAAGTCCAACCACTCCAGGAACGCCAAAAACGACGCCTATAACAACCGGCACGATGATTGCCAGAAGGGCAGGAACTACCATTTCGTTCTGAGCTCCGCGTGTTGATATTTCCACGCACTTTGCATATTCAGGTTTCCCTGTCCCTTCCATAATTCCGGGTATCTCACGGAACTGTCTTCTAACTTCATCCACCATTCTGCCGGCTGCACGTCCGACTGCTTTCATAGATAGTGCACAGAAAACAAATGCCATCATGGCACCAATGAATACACCTCCAAGGAGGATCGGATTGAAGATCGAAAGATTATAGGCAGCTACAAAATCAGTAACTCCTGCATGGGCAATATCAACTGCCCTCTGTCCTTGCTCGATAGCAGCAGGCACGTGGCTTTTATAGAATAGTATATCTCCAATCTGTTTGAAGCCTTCGGGAGCGCTGTCGGCAAGTCTTCCAATCCACATCTTTACCTCTTCGATATAAGCTGCAAGAAGTGCAAGGGCTGTAAGAGCTGCCGAGCCGATTGCAAATCCTTTACCTGTTGCTGCGGTTGTATTTCCGAGAGCATCAAGTGCATCGGTTCTTTCCCTGACCTCTTTCGGAAGATAAGACATCTCCGCATTGCCTCCTGCATTATCGGCTATGGGGCCGAAAGCATCGGTTGCCAGTGTTATGCCAAGAGTTGAGAGCATTCCTACTGCAGCAAAGCCGATGCCGTAAACTCCCTGTGAAAAATCAGTAAAGCCTCCAGCAAAGCCGAATGCTGCAATGATGCCGATAACTATAGTAATAACGGGAACCCATGTCGAAAGCATCCCCACTGATATTCCTTCGATAATTACGGTGGCAGGTCCCTGTAGTGCCTGTTTTGAAATTCCACGTGTCGGTTTATACTCGTCGGAGGTAAAATACTCAGTTGCCTGGCCTATAATAACGCCTGCTACAAGTCCGGAGACTACAGAGCCGAACACACCCCATGTTATCCAGCCGGCGACTGACATAATTGCCATGGCTACAAGGATAAGCAGCGAACTGCCTCCGGTTCCCAGAAGCAGAGCGCGAAGAAGATTTCGCTGAGTGGCCGATTCTTTGGCACGTACCATATATACGCCTATAATAGAGAGTAGTATCCCGATTGCAGAAACTATCATAGGCGCTATGATTGCTTTTACCTGTCCTTCGGCTGAAAGAGCAGGTAATGCAGCACCAAGAGCTGCAGTTGAAAGAATTGAACCTGCATAAGACTCATAAAGGTCGGCACCCATGCCTGCTACGTCGCCCACATTATCGCCCACATTGTCGGCGATTGTGGCAGGATTGCGCGGGTCATCTTCAGGAATGCCGGCTTCGACTTTACCAACAAGGTCGGCGCCAACATCTGCAGCTTTAGTGAAGATACCGCCTCCAACACGTGCAAACAATGCCTGAGTAGATGCTCCCATACCGAATGTAAGCATAGTAGCTGTAATCTCAATCATTTTCTGATGTTCGCTCGTCCCGGGGTAAACAAAAGTAAGACCGAGAAATTGAAGTCCGTTTTGCATATTGTCCGGCGTGAATACGGCAAAGTTCAGAATCAGAAACCACAGAGCAATGTCGAGAAGTCCGAATCCTACAACTACAAGACCCATAACAGCGCCGCTACGAAGAGCCACCTGAAGAGCTTTATTGAGTGATGAGGATGCAGCACATGCAGTACGGGCTGAAGCATTAGTGGCTGTCTTCATCCCGAGATAACCACAAAGGCCGGAAAAAAAGCCCCCGGTAAGGAATGCTACCGGCACAAAAGGGTTCTGTATGCCCATATAGGCCAGAACAAGAAGCAAGACCACAAGAACGGCAAATACTTTTGCAACCACAGTATACTGGCGCGTCAAGTATGCCATAGCGCCTTCCCTTACATACTGTGCAATCTCTTTCATCCTGTCGTTTCCTTCATCTCTGGTCATCAAGCTTTTATAAAAAACCCAGGCAAAAATCAACGCCAGGATAGCAGAAACAGGTACAATCCAGAATAAACTACTTATCATACAATTTAAATTTTAATGTTTTGATAATTTAATCACCTAATAGAATGCCTTGAATTTCTGCAAAACTAATCAGATTTTTTTTCTATTGCTATTTTGTGAAAATTTTATATCTGTTTTATTTGTTCTGTGTTTATCCTTATCCATCCTAATTTTTAAAAATTAAAAAATTCGACTTTTAATTCATATTTTTGCGCGCAATTTATACAAATCTTAAAAAGATGAAGAATATAAATAAGATCAAAATAGGTATCATGGGATATGGTAACATAGGAAGGGGAGTTGAGCTTTCGATTAAGCAGAATCCAGATATAGAACCGATTGCAATATTTACAAGAAGGTCGCCCTCAGAACTGGCCTGTAAATTTCCTGTATTTCATATATCAAAAATAAAGGATTTTATTGGCAAAATTGACGTTATGATTCTTTGCGGAGGTTCTTCAACCGACCTGCCTGAGCAGGGACCTGAGATATCAAAATATTTCAATACTGTTGACAGTTTTGATACACATGCAAAAATTCCGGAATACTTCGAAAAGGTCGATCGTTCTTCAAGAGATAATAAAACATTAAGCCTCATCTCGGCAGGTTGGGATCCGGGTTTATTTTCGCTTATAAGGCTTCTTGGCCAGGTTGTTCTGCCTGAGGGGGAAACTTATACTTTCTGGGGGAAAGGAATAAGCCAGGGTCATTCAGATGCTATCAGACGTGTTCCTGGTGTTAAAAATGGCATACAATATACTGTTCCGGATGAAAGTATTCTGAACGAAGTACGCACAGGCGGCAATCCAGAGCTTAAATCATCGGATATGCATACACGTGTTTGCTATGTAGTACCTGAAAAGGGCGCAGATCTGAACGAGATCGAAACAAGAATAAAAACTATGCCAAACTATTTTAAAGATTTCAATACAATAGTAAATTTCATTTCTGAAGAAGAACTGAAAACAAAACATTCAGGAATGCCTCACGGTGGAATAGTCATACGTACAGGTTTAACAGCTTCATCACGTAAGCATAAAATTGAATTCATGGTTAATCTTGAGAGTAATCCTGAATTTACGGCTAATATTCTGGTTGCGTATGCGAGGGCAGTTGCACGACTAAGTAAGGAGGGTCGTTTTGGGGCTCTGACAGTTTTTGACATTCCATTTGGATATCTTTCCCCGGAATCTCCTGAAGAACTGAGAAGAAAACTTTTATAGGATATTTTTAAAATGAATAAAGAGTTACTCCTAAAAAACATTATGAATTCGGCAAACATAGATTTTATAGAAAAAACACTGACAAACGGGGTACTCCTTAAAGAAAAGCCAGTACACAAGAGAAAAAATCTCGCAATAAAAAACCTTTCTTAATGAGGTATTAAGAGAATACAATATTTCTAAATAATTTGAGTTTTTTGAAAAAGTCAATTCCTGAAAAGAGACACTGTTATTTAAAAAGAGCTTTATGGTAAAAATCTCGGCGGTAATCATAGCCTATAATGAGGAAGATTTCATCGAAAGATGTCTTGAGTCGCTTGACGGTGTAGCCGATGAAATTATTGTCGTTGATTCATTATCAACTGATTCTACCCCCGAGAGATGTAAGAAATACAACGTCCGTTTTATTCAGCATGAGTTTGAAGGTTATGCCGAACAGAAAAACTATGCCACATCGCTTGCAATTTATCCCTACATACTCTCTCTTGATGCTGACGAAGCCCTGAGTGAGGAATTAAAAAAATCGATACTGGAAGTAAAGGAGAATTTCAAATACGACGGCTACTTATTTAATCGCAGAAACAATTACTGCGGCAAATGGATGAAACATTCAAGACTTTATCCTGACAGACAGTTAAGGTTATTTGATTCTGGGAAAGGAAAATGGACGGGACCTAATCCACATGACAGTTTTAAGCTCAATCGCCGATGCAGAGCCGTGAAGCTGAAAGGAGACCTTTATCACTGGTGTTACAAATCTGTCGAAGAACATGTTGACAAGCTAAACAGGTTCTCAACTATTGCGGCTGAAGAATATTTCAAGACAGGAAAAAAAGCCGGAGTTTGCACTGGATACCTGCACAGATTGTGGAAATTTTTCAGATCTTTTATTCTTTTCGCGGGCTTTCTCGACGGATACCTTGGCTATCTCTATTGTTCGATTTCAGCATACGGCAGCTTTCTTAAATATTCCAAATTAAGAAGGCTATGGATGCTCAATAAAAGGTAATAATGTGAAATTTCAGGAACAGGATATTTCAAATTCCCTTGAAACACTTAAAAGGGGAGGCGTATTGCTTTATCCTACCGACACCATTTGGGGCCTGGGTTGTGATTCGGAAAATCCATCGGCAGTTGAAAAAATTTTCATGATTAAGAAAAGACATGAAAGCAAAAGTTTAATCGTTCTGGTAAACAACATAGAGATGCTTTCCGAATATGTAAATGAAATTCCGCCAGCAGCTCTTGATATAATAGAACATTCCCGCCGGCCCTTAACAGTTGTTTATTATAATAGCCGTAATTTTACACCCGGCTTATTGTCAAAAGACGGAAGCATTGGAATAAGAGTTACACGTGATGAGTTTTGTTGCGAGCTGATAAGGAGATTTGGGAAACCCGTTGTTTCAACGTCAGCAAACATCAGCGGCAAACCAACGCCGGCAAATTTCAGTGAAATAGAAAAGGAAATCATACGTTCGGCCGATTATGTCGCTGAATACCGAAGAGAAGAATCAAAAAAGCACAAAGCGTCGCGTGTTATTAAAGTTGAACCTGACGGCTCAATTACAGTTATACGGAATTAGAAGGCCAATTTATTACATCCGATATTATGAATTAAGATCCGAAATGCCGTCGGGCAGATTCATCCTTATTTTCTTGTTTTTATGGTCGGCTTCAATTATCAAATTCCTGTGAAATGGTATAATAAACTTTGAACCATCTTCTTTTCTGACATCAAGGAGAATATTGCCGTGTATGTCGGTTACGTTCACAACAGTAACTGAAATATTTTCGTTTTCAGAAATTATAGTATATCCTTCAAGGTTGTAAGCATAAATTGTATCATTTCTCTTGTGCGATTTTAACGGCAAATAAACATTACAACCAGTAAAATTTTTCAGACGATCTGTCCTATCGTAACCTTCAAACTTTACAACTATTGTGTTCTCGCCTTGAATTTCAAAAGATTCAATAAAAAAAGGTACTCTTTTTCCTTCGATTTCAATAAAAAGTAAGCCTGTGCTATTTTCTTCATTTACAGGCCTAATAGTTGATATTACCGTTTTTCCGCTTACAGCATGGACTTTTTCTATTTTTCCGCGCAGAAAATCTTCTTCCATAATTGGAAAATCCGGTTATGGGACACGAAAGGACTTAATTGAAGTCAGGCCATTATTCTTCAGAAGAAGTTTCGGCCGGTTTTACTTCGATTTCCGGTTCCTTTATCCCGGGTTCTTCCGGGGATTTTTCATCAGAATCTGAAATAACTTTGGCAGAGGCCTCGGCATTTTTCTTTGCTATTTCGGCAGCACGTTTTTCATTGATTTTCTTTTCTGCTTCGATGCGTTGTTTGATAACTTCATCGGCGTCTTTTTCAATCCTCTGTTTTTTGGCTTCGATCTTTTCTTCCTTTTGCTTCATCCATTCATTGAAACGCCTTTCGGCTTCAGCCTCGTCAAAAGCACCTTTTTTCACTCCTTCGAGCAGGTGCTTTCTGATAAGGATTCCTTTATATGACAGAATAGCTCTGCATGTTTCGGTAGGTTGCGCACCCTTTTGCAGCCAATTCAGTGCTTTATCGGAATCTATTTCAATAGTGGCCGGATCAGTTAGAGGATTGTAAATCCCTATTTTTTCAATAAATCTGCCATCCCGTGGCGATCTGCTATCTGCTACAACTATGTGGTAATAAGCCTGTTTTTTGCGGCCTTTCCTGGCCAATCTGATTCTAACTGCCATTAATTTCTTGTAAATTAATTAATCTGCTTTATTAAATTTTGGGTGCAAAGATATAATAAAAAATCAAATTTTAATATCCTATATTTTGCTGTGTTTTAAGTGTTGGATTTGCCTCTATCTCCCTTGCCGGTATTGGAAAAACAAGCATGGGATCATTATATGTCCATGTTGCTACATTTTGTTTCAGCCTTTTAATATCATGAATACGGTGCCCTTCAAATGCCAGTTCAAGTCTCCTTTCAAGGATAATATCATTAAGCGTCACTGAACCGGAAGGTGTCAGACCTGCTCTTGTATGGATCGTATTGTAGTCGTCGAGCGGTGTTGCTCCCAAATAAGGCGTTCCTATCCTGATATTGCTCTCGGCTCTGATAAGATACATTTCGGCAAGCCGGATAAGGTTTACACAACCGTAAAGATTATTCCATTTACCGCACCGCATCGCCCCGTTGCCTGAAAAAAAGAGGTCTTTTCTTCTGTCGCCTGCAGGATAAAGATCAAGATGACTTTCGAAAATTTCGATGTCACCGTAATTACCCCCATAATAAGAAATAGAGAAAGATACAGTCATCGCATTGTAGCTCTCAGGTGGCATTATTTGTGTTGCAAAGATATCTTCGGAAGTGTTGTAGTACTGATTAAAAACATTAGTATAATCTGTAATAAGTGTATATTGGTTTGAAGAAATTACTTCATTGGCAGCTTTCCTTGCATTGTCATAATCTCCTTTCTGGAGATAAACCCTTGCAAGAAGTGCATTGGCAGCTCCTCTGGATGCATATACATCATTCTCCTCAGGAAGTTTTGCCACTGCAACTTTAAGGTCAGTGATAACTTGATTATAAACTTCTTCTACAGTGTTACGGCCCACGAAGCTGCTTTTGCCTATTCCTCTCGAAGGCATGAGTATTATGGGAACTCCTGGCTGATTGTTTATTTTTCCTGCTTCATAAGGCAGACCGAAGAACCTGACAAGATCGAAATACATCAGAGCTCTTAGAAACAGAGCTTCTCCTTCAACACGGTTGCGATCATCATTCTTTACAACTGCAAGTGCGCTCAGAACATTATTACAAGTGTTTATGACTTCATAACTATCAACCCATTGAGCCAAAACATCCGAATTAGTTGAAGACATTGTTTTATAGAAAATCTGACGCGGATCATCAGATGTTCCTGTCCACAGTATCTCACCGTTACCTGCAAGAAGTTCTGCATTACGAAGAATATTGCCGCCATAAATTCCGGGATCATCAAACAACGAATAAGCACCTATAAGGACACTTTTTACATTTTCATCCGAATTAAGTGCAATATTCTCGCTTATGTTCTGAGAAGGATTCAGATCGAGCAATTTATCACATGCAGTTATTAGTAAAAGGGGAACGGATAAGGCTGTTAAAAAAATATATTTTCTCATACAGCTTGTGTTTTGACAATTAAAAACCAATGTTTATACCAAAAACTACCGATCTTGGCTGAGGGGCAGAATAAAAATCGCAGCCTGAATTTATGTTGTTTACAAGGAAGTCGGCAGAAACTTCCGGATCCCATCCTTCATATTGTGTAAAGGTAAGGAGGTTTTGTCCCTCGAAAAATATTTTCAGCCTGCTTATATTGATTCTGTCTGTCATCTTTTGAGGAAATTCATAACTCAGGACAACATTGCGAAGCTTCAAATATGAACCGTCTGAGAGATATCTGCTGTTACGGCTCTGATTGCCGTTATCCCATGCAAATCGGGCTTGAGGGACCATTGTTAAATCATACTGTTCTTTCCAGCTTTGAAGCTGCGATCTAAGCTGATTGTCGTACCATACACCGTTTGAAGCCATCCACTGGTCGCCGATAAGATGAATTTTATTTCCTGCCACACCCTGAAAGGTGAATTCAAGTTCAATTCCCTTATATCCAAATGTATTTGTGATTGCTCCAATATAATCTGGATTTGGATTGCCGAGAAAAACAAAATTAACATCATCAAATACATTGGTAGTTTCATCTGGATTAACTATGTTTCCGTTTGCATCCTGCTCATTTACATACCATAATGCATCGCCATTATAATAATCAACGCCGGCATATTCGGCTCCATAGAAAACACCTATCGGATAACCTTTTTTTACAACATTCATATAACGTGTTCCTCCATTATCAATAATATCCGTTCCTCCAAGGTCAAGAACTTTGTTTTTGTTTACGGAAAAGTTAAGACTTGTGTTCCAGGTGATGTTGCCTGAAAGATTGGTTGAAGTAAGCGAAAGTTCAAATCCCTTGTTCTGAATGGAACCTATATTTTGCATTTGAACCGAAAATCCCGATGTTGCAGGAATTTGAACCGGAAGGAGAATCCCGCTTGATTTTTTATGATAGACATCTATCTCGCCGCAGATTTTATTCCGGTAAAGTCCGAAATCTATACCAGCATCGAATTGTCTTGTTGTTTCCCATTTAAGGTCAGGGTTTTGAATCTGACCGGGTATAAGGCCTGAAATGTCGTTGTAGCTTCCAACGTCGTAAAGACCCATTTGGCCGAAGTTCGAAATGTCGGCATTACCGGCCACGCCATAACTGCTCCTTATTTTGAGAAAGTTTACAACCGGAACGTCTGCGAAAAAATCTTCTTTCGATACTATCCATCCTAAAGATGCTGCCGGAAAGAATCCGTATTGATTGTTTAGCCCAAATCTTGAAGAACCATCAACTCGGCATGTAAGCGTTAACAAGTATTTTGCATTATAATCGAGATTGACTCTCGAGAAATAAGAGAGGAAACTGTACTTTGTAAGAGTGGAGGATGCCCCGGATATAGTATTGGCACTTGCAAGTGTCCTGAGGGCATCTACCGGGAATTCCTGGCCTTCGGCATACAATGTTTCCGACGTAACATATTGATATTCTGTACCCACGATGCCGTTTACACCCAAATTACCAGAGTTGTTTGTATAGTCGAGATATGATCTCCCAATTATGTTCTGATTTTGGCCGGTGTTGGCAATTCCATATCCGTTTATGCCTGTTCCTGCATCGGTCTTTTCTCCGTAACGGGCGTTCTCTTTCAGGTTGTAAAGGTCAAAGCCAAGTTCGTTTTTCCATTTCATACCTCTGAAAAGATTGAAGTTCAGATAACCGTTTACAAGCGACCGGTATTCTGTTATTTTTACCGATGCATATTCAACGTCGAGAAGGCCGTTGTAATATGCAGTAACAGGCCTGTTGTAAAGTTCACCATTTTCATCCCGGGACGGAGTGACAGGCGATAAAGCAACAAGCTGTAAAGGATTTGAATAGAAGTTATCGGCCGGAACCTGTTTTATTGCTGTTCGGCCAAGCGCCAGCGATACTCCCACATCGGTAAATTTGTTTGCTTTATTTTCGATATTAAGACGGCCTGATGCCTTTTCTATTCCATTCGATACAAGGATACCTTCCTGGCTGCTGAAGGAACCGCCGGCATAAAATTTCAGATTGTCGTTGCCGCCCTGGGCCGATAGATCGGCTGAATAAATCGTGCCTCTACTGAATGCCAGATCCTGCCAGTCAGTATCAACCTTTGAACCTATGTAATTTCCATTTTTATCTTTTATTGCTGCCCAGCCTGAAAATCTTGTAAGTATTGTTTCAACATAAGTCTGCCAGAAATTTATAGTTCCTGGTGAATAACCGTATGCCTTGTCTTCCTGCAAATCGCCATTTAATGCAGCCTCTCTCAAATAAGAGATATATTCCTCAGCGTTCATAAATTCCCTGCGATGGGAAGGGTCGCTGAATCCTGACTGAAATGTGAAATTAATTTTTGTATCGCCGCTGAACCCTTTTTTCGTATTGATTATCACCACGCCATTGGCGCCCCTCGAACCATAAATTGCCGCAGAAGCAGCATCTTTTAGAATCTCGACCGATTCCACATCATTGAAGTTTATGGAAGTAAGAGGATTAATTGCAGCACCTGACAGATTTAGTGCATCAACGGTAACAGGAATTCCGTCCACTATAAATAACGGCTGGCTTGTCGCATAAATAGAAGACGTCCCTCTTATCCTCATTCGGGTGAAAGCTGTTGATTTACCGTTGACCGATTCAATAAATACACCCGAACTTTTACCCTGCAAGGCGAGCTCTATGGTGGGAACGGGCGTATTCATCAGTTTTTCGCCTTTAACCTTTGAAATACTTACGGTAACATTTGATTTAATCTGGGTATCGTAACCGACATTAATATCTTCGTTAATCCCTGATTCATCAGGTTCGAGAGACGTAAAAGTTTGATTGTCTTTTGCTCCGGTTTTAACTCCTTTAATTGGCTTTTGCTGGGCAGTCAACTGCAACGCCAGTCCCGAAAAAACAAATAAAAAGAAAAGAATTCTTTGCATAAGAATTTAATTATTGTATAATAATATGGCTTATCCTTAAATATTTCTAAATGTTTATTTTGCAGATGTCTTTATGAAAAATTAATCTGATGTAAATGTAATAAATAATAATTTCTTATTTTTCTCTATTTTTGTCCTTAAAGATTAATTATATTTTTCCCTCCGATGGCATCATTCACTCATCTGCATCTTCACACACAATATTCTATCCTCGACGGGGCCTCATCAATAAATGCAATTATCGAAAGGGCGAAATCGTTTGGGATGGAAGCTCTTGCCATTACTGACCATGGCAATATGTTCGGTGCGAAGGAATTTCATAATTATGCCACAAAAAAAGGTATAAAGCCGATTATAGGCTGCGAGATTTATGTTGCAAAGGGAAAGATGGAAGACAAAACAGGAAAAGAAGACCGTAGCGGCGATCATCTGATACTTCTGGCAAAAAATCTGAAAGGGTATCATAACCTTGTAAAGCTTGTATCTGCAGCGTGGACAAAGGGTTTTTATTACAAACCAAGGATTGACAAAACAATATTAGCACAGTACAGCGAGGGACTTATTGCAAGCTCGGCATGTATTGCAGGGGAAATACAGAATGAAATTCTGAGCGGAAATTTACAGGCAGCCGAGGAAGCTTTAATGAGTTACCTTGATATTTTCGGTAAAGATTTTTACCTCGAGATACAGCGTCATGAAACCAACGATCCGGATGCTGACCTTAATACTTTTCCTCTTCAACAGAAAGTTATAGAGGTTTTTAAAGAGCTATCGAAAAAATACGGAGTAAAAATAATTGCCACCAATGACGTTCATTTTGTTGACAGGGAAGATGCTGGCGCCCATGAGAGGCTTATATGCATAAATACGGCAAGCGACCTTGACGATCCTGGCCGTTTAAGATACACAAAAGAGGAATATCTCAAGATTGAGGAAGAGATGAGACGTATTTTCAGTGATATTCCGGAAGCAATTGATAATGTGGCAGGTATTGTTGGAAGCATCGAGAAATATGTTCTCGACAACGACCCTATAATGCCTGAATTCAAAATTCCATCCGAATTCTCCTCTGATAGTGAATATCTCAGGTTCCTTACCATGAAAGGTGCAGAGGAAAGGTGGGGCACTCTTAATGCCGAGCAGAAAGAGAGAATAGATTTTGAGATCGAAACCATAAACAGAATGGGGTTTCCTTCTTATTTCCTTATAGTACAGGATTTTTTGAGAGCTGCTCGTGAAATGGGTGTTGCTGTGGGACCCGGAAGAGGTTCTGCTGCCGGTTCTGTAGTTGCATACTGCCTTAAAATTACAGATATTGACCCAATTAAATACGGACTTCTGTTCGAAAGATTTCTTAATCCCGACAGAATATCAATGCCCGATATAGACATTGATTTCGATGAGGACGGGAGGGAAGATGTTCTGAAATATGTTGTAAAAAAATATGGTCACGACAGAGTAGCTCACATAATAACCTTTGGTACAATGGGAGCCAAGATGGCGATAAGGGATGTTGCAAGAGTCCAAAAACTTCCATTGGCTGAGGCCGACCGACTGGCAAAGATGATTCCTGAGCGGCCAGGCATTACTCTTGCCGATGCCTATACCGAGGTTCCCGAACTGGCCAGAGAAAAGGAGTCTCAAAATAAACTGATCACACAAACACTTGCTTTCGCAGAAGCCCTGGAAGGCTCTATACGTCAGACTGGCGTGCATGCATGCGGGGTTATCATAAGCAAAGACCCTCTCGATGATTATGTCCCACTAAGCACAGCAAAGGACACCGACCTATTCGTCACACAATATGAGGGTAATCATGTTGAGTCAATAGGCCTCCTTAAAATGGATTTCCTCGGCCTTAAAACGCTTTCCATCATAAGAGATGCTGTCGAAAACATAAGAAAAAGGCACAGGATAAATATTGATGTTGAAAATCTACCTCTTGACGATAAAAAAACTTTCGAACTGTTCAGTAACGGCGATACAACAGGGATTTTTCAGTTTGAATCGGCAGGTATGAAAAAATACTTGCGAGAACTAAAACCAAACAGGTTTGAAGACCTTGTTGCAATGAATGCTCTGTATAGGCCGGGTCCAATGGAATATATACCAGATTTTATAAAGAGAAAACATGGACAGTCAAAAATAGAATATCTTCTACCGGAAATGGAGAAATATCTTGCCGATACTTACGGCATTACTGTTTACCAGGAACAGGTAATGCTTCTATCACAGGAACTCGCCGGATTCACCAAGGGAGAGGCTGATTTGCTGAGAAAGGCAATGGGGAAAAAGAAAAAATCGCTGATGGATGAAATGAAAACCAGATTTCTGGAGGGATGTAAGCAGAAAGGATATAACGAAGACGTTGTAAATAAAATCTGGAGCGACTGGGAGCACTTTGCACAATATGCTTTCAATAAATCCCATTCGACATGCTATGCCCTTATTGCTTTCCAGACCGGTTACCTTAAAGCTCACTATCCTGCAGAATATATGGCAGCAGTACTTAGCCGTAATATAAGCGATATTAAAAAAATTACACTCTTTATTGACGAAACAAGGAGAATGGGCATCGAAGTTCTTGGGCCCGATGTCAATGAAAGTAATGTCAAATTTACAGTCAACAAGGCAGGTAATATCCGTTTTGGCCTTGGAGCAATTAAAGGAGTGGGCGAAAATGCAGTGATGCAGTTAATCGAAGAGAGGGAGAAAAATGGATCTTATAAAGATATATACGACCTTGTAAGCCGGGTTAACCTGAATTCCCTTAACAGAAAAAACCTTGAAGCCCTGGCTCTTGCCGGAGCTTTCGACTGTTTCGCAGATGTCTCACGCGAACAATATTTTGCATCTGATGAAAAGGGGGTAAGCTTTCTTGACAGTATTATAAAGTACGGCAATAATGTAAAAACAATTAAAAGTATAAGCAAAAATACCCTTTTCGGTGAGGATGACGGATTCAGCATGAAAAAGCCGGAACCACCCGAATGTCCCGAATGGCAAAAGCTGGAAAAACTGAACAGGGAAAAAGAGGTCATCGGAATTTACCTTTCCTCCCATCCTCTTGACGATTTCAGGCTTGAAATAGAAACATTCACCACTGCCACACTCGCTGAATTGAAAAACCTGAGGGACTTTACCGACAGGGACGTGACAATAGCCGGTATGGTAACCGAAACAAAGAGCGGAACAGGCAAGAACAGCAAGCCTTATAACACTTTTGTTTTACAGGATTATACCGATTCCTATAGGTTTGCAGTATTCGATAAAGATTGTGTCGAGTTTAGTAAATTTTTTGTAAAAGGATATTTTCTGCTTGTAAAAGGCCATGTCCAGAAAAGAAGGATAAACGACAATGAGCTTGAATTTAAAATTAAAAATATCAACCTTTTATCAAGTGTCAGAGACGAATTAATAAAAAGTGTTACTATTAAAGTGAAAGCTACCGATGTAAACCTTGAACTTATAAATCAGCTTTCACAACTTATCAAAACAAATCCCGGTGAGACAGAACTCAGATTTCTGTTTATGGACTCTGAAAGCAAAATTTCACTCCCTATGTTTTCGAGAAATATAAGAGTAAGGCTGAACAATGAGTTTATTGCTTTTCTTGACGATCATCCTTCTCTCGAATATAAAGTTAATTGATTATCTTTAACCGCAAACTTTAGTATTTTACATTAAAACATTACATGTTATGGCATTAGAAGTTAATGATTCGAATTTTGATGAAGTTGTTCTGAAATCAGATAAACCTGTAATAGTAGATTTCTGGGCCGAGTGGTGCGGACCTTGCAGGGCAATAGCGCCGATAATTGAAGAAATTTCAAAAGAATATAATGACAAAGTGCTGGTTGTAAAATGCAACGTTGATAATAATCCACGGATGACCGACAAGTTTGGCATAAGAAATATACCCACGGTTCTGTTTATTAAGAACGGCATTGTAGCTGACAAACAGGTTGGGGCAGTGCCCAAGAATGTATTTGTCTCCAAGCTTCTGCCTCTGCTTTGAAGTTTTCAGTGGAAAGCATCTTATTTATGTCAGAGTATTGCAAGAATATTTTAGGTAACTATCCTCATTCCGATAAAAAGAATATCATCAACCTGTGGAAGATCTCCTTTCCACTCCATTATTTCCTTTTCGAGTCTTTCTTTCTGTTCGTTTACAGGCAGGGAATAGATTTCGGAAATTAGTTTTTTAATATTGCCCACCTTGTATTTTTTTCCTTCTGTTGATCCGAATTGATCAGCATATCCGTCGGAAAACATATATATCATATCGCCGGGCTGAATTTCGACATTTACATTTGTGAAGCTCTTCTTCTGTTCGATACTTGCCATTCCTATAGGGAATCTGTCGGCTTTATAAACAATCACTTCGCCTTTTCTAACGAGGTAAAGAGGATTATATGCGCCTGCAAATTCGAGAGTTAAATTCCTTCGGTTATATGCAATAAGGGAAAGATCCATCCCATCATTAATACCCTTTTCCTGGCTCTGAATGATTGATTTCATTACTTCGATATTAAGCTGGTCGAGTATTTCGGAAGGGCGTACAATACCATATTCCCTTACCACTTTGTTAAGCGAGTTATGTCCTATGATCGACATGAACGCGCCAGGCACACCGTGGCCCGTACAATCTACGGCGGCCAGGAGTCTGATATCGTTGTGTTCGTACATCCAGTAGAAATCACCGCTTACAATATCTTTTGGAAGAAACAATACAAATGTCTCTTCGAATGTATCGTCGCGGGGCAGCATAGCTCTCTGAATACGTTCGGCATAACGGATACTTGCGGTTATATCGCGGTTCTTTTCTTCAATGATAGCGTTTTTCTGGACAAGTTCGGCAGTTCTCTCTGCAACTTTTGCTTCAAGAATTTTCTTTTCCCGTACAAGATTACGCTCTCTTATTTTTATATAGGCTATTACAGCTATAACTATAAGGATTGTTACTGTAATAATAAACCAGGCCGACAGATAGAACGGAGGCTTAATCACAAATGAATATTCAACCGGGGTTTCACTCCAGAGTCCGGAGCTGTTACATGCCTTTACCATAAATGTGTAATGGCCTGGAGGAAGGCCTGAATAGATAGCAAGAGTCTGGTCGGTCACAGGCCTCCAGTCGGGATCGGCGCCCTTGAGCATGATCCTGTATTTCACCGATTTAGGATCAACAAGACTGATGCTGTAATAGTAAAAGTTTATTGATTTTTCCCTGAAATTTAGTTTAAGGTCGGCTTTCATCTCACGAGGCTGGTAATTTACCTCGATACCTGTGATAAATGCCTTTGGCGGTTGCGGATCAGGAGGCAACTTTGACGGGTCGTGCATTATAACTCCATTTATTGTTCCAAACCAGAGCTTGCCTTCAGCATCTTTGAATGAAGCATTATGCAGTGCTTCGATTCCGGTAAAGCCACTGTATTTTGTATAGGATGAGATTGTTCCTGTTTCCAGGTTGATTCTGTTAAGACCCATATTTGTTCCTGCGTATAAAAACCTGTCACCATAGGGCTGAATGAATTTAATATTTCCCGAAAGAAGGCCTTCTTTCTCCGATAGAATATAAGCGACCGTGTCATTTTTGAGTGCCATAAGGCCGTTTACTGTTCCCACCCATATTGTACCGTCGGGAGTCTCTCCGATTACCTGAGGAACGATTCCTTCACCTATATTTACCGTGCTGAATTTTTCAGCGCCGGCAACAAGTCGTGAGAGCCCGCTTTTCATTTCCGAACCCGCCCATATTGTTCCTTTACTGTCGCAGAATACCGATTTGATTATATTACCTGCCAGCCCGTTTCCCTGGGTATATACTGTGCCGGCCTTTGCCGAATAATTCCACCTGGCTAGCCCGTCATTGGTTCCAATCCAGATATTATGGTTATTATCGGTTGTAAGAGCCGTCACAACACGGTCGACAGGAAGCATTTTATTGACTTCAAGGTCTAAATTGAATTTACCTGTGTTCAGGTCAAACCTGTAAATTCCATATCCCTGTGTTCCAATCCATATATCCTGACCTTCTCCTGCAACGATGAATCTGACGGGATTGCCCACCATTTTTGTGGCTTCATTATAAAAAGTAACCTGTTTTCCACCTGTTCCGGATGGATTAAACACAGAAATTCCGTTATTTGTTCCGAACCAGTATCTGCCGGATTTGTCTCTTGATATAGCCCATACATTATTGTCGGGAAGGAATTCCTGTGTGTTATATATGATAAAATGGTTTCCTTTATAAATACTCAGTCCCTCGTAATGATCGGCAATGAGCATATTTTTTTCCTTGTCTTCAAAAAGGGCATGAATGCTCAGTGCATTCAGTCCGTTTTTCTTGTTATAAATTATCATATTACTGCCGGAGAAAACTGTAATGCCTCCTCCCCATGTTCCGACCCATATATTTCCCTTGTAGTCCTCAGCGAAGCAGGTAACGAACATACGGGAGAGGCCATTAAGTATATCATAAATTTTCATTTTCCCTGTAGCGGCATCTTGCACATATAGCCCGCCGTTGTGGAGGCCGTACCAGTAATTGCCGTTGGAATCCTGAAACATAGCCACAACATTGAAGTATGTTGTAAGACCTTGAGGGGAATAAGTTTCGAAGAAATCTTTTTCAGGGTTGTACTTCTTTATAAATGCATCGGTAATGCAGAAAAGGTTTCCTGATCTGTCGATGTACAAATTGAAAATCTGGTCGCTAAGTCCTTCTTTTCCTGCGTAATGTTTACCTCTGAGCAGTGTATCGCCTGTGGAAGGAAAAGAGATTCTGAATGCACCATTTGCGGAAGTGGTAAACCATAATTCTTTTCCTGTCTGGCTTATAGCGGTTATATCGCTGTTCACCTTCAGAGAATCGAATTCCGCTCTTTTGAATTTCAGTCCGTCGAAATAACTGACTCCCCCGTTCAGATGGCCGAACCATAGCCTGCCGAGAGTGTCCTGAAAAATGCTTTTTACTCCTCCTGCTGCGAGGCCATCTATGCTGCTGAAGTTTTCGAATTTGTTTCCGTCGAACCTCGAAGCGCCGCTTTCAGTGCCAAGCCAGATAAAATCACTCCTGTCCTGTATTATTGAGTACACTTTTGAAGAGCCCAGTCCATTTTCCACCCCGTATTTTTCAAAGAAAATTGTCTGAGCTTCAATATCGATCGAAAGAATAAATATTGCCAGTACAATCAGGATATTTATCCTGCCGTTCCTTTCACTGAAAGGGTTTGAAATTATTTTCATTTGCAACTATTTGGCAATAAAGAAGAAAGTACCATCTTCATCTCTCAGGCCTGTTATCTTTCCGAATTTAGGTTTTTGCTGATTATTGTTCGATACTGCTTTTGTAACATTTACTACTATTTCTTCGATTGGGATGCACGACTTAGGATTATTTGCCAGTGTATTGGCAAAGGTTCTTGTAAATTGTGAATCGTCAACTGCCAGTTCATAACCTGCAGATGAGAAAACCTGTGCCGATTTCATCTGGGTTGCAGTATAATCGTTGCAGCTTTTCATTTTTAAATCGGAACGCATGGCCTGATAAAAACTCGGCCCTGATTCGCAGGCATCTGTTACCACGAGAGTATGAGTGAGGTAATTCACATAAGTTTCCATTGATGCCCTTAGAGTGTTGAGGTTGAAATATGTAAATTCGTCATCCCGCTTTGCATCCACAGGAATCCAGTAACCTACGTCATTGATGAATTTTCCATGGCCGGCATACCATATAAGCAGTGACTTAACCTGATTGCTTTTTATAAGGTCGCGAAGTTCTATCGAAAAGAATTTTTCCATATCAGCTTTTGTAAGGTCTTTCTTATATACAACCTGGTGAATCTGATAATTGGCAAGAGCTCGTGTCATCATATTTATATCTTTCACCGGACCGTCGAGAGGTGCAAAGGAGGTGTATTTTGAATTTTCTATAAACACCACCCAGGTTTTTCCCATTGGGTTTGATGCAGAAAGCGTTGCGCCTTCCCTGTTGAGTGTGTATTCAGTTTCCCTGATATTGCCGTAAATATCTTCGGCAACAACAGTTATCTTGTTTTTGTTGAGAATATCAATTGTGGCTGTAAAAGAAGGGTTGAGTTCATTAATGGCGTATCCGGCGGTTACACCTTCAATGAAAATTGATTTGATTTTGCTTTCATCTGTGATTCTACCTTCAATGACAAGTCGCGGTGCATCGCTTTCGAGATAAATCTGACCGTCATCGGAGGTGTAAGGTGCAATGATCGATATTTCCGGTGGATTTATCTCAGTCCTGACAAGATTGAATTCCAGCGTTTTCTGGTTATTATATTCATCCTTTGCAGAAATGGTTATTTTGTTGGTATCGGAAACATCAACTGTAGCTATGAACTCACTTATATCGTTCTTCTTTTCACCGAATAGAACTTTTTGATTGTTTATGAGCAATTCATCTATTCTGCTCTTCTCCTTTATATTGCCGGATATTGTAACACTTGTTGCATTTCCTTTTATTTCCATTTTATTATCGGAAGATACAAAAGGCGAAGAAATATTTATTTCAGGTGCCACATTTTCTCTGTTGAGTTCATAAAGCCTGGTCTGAGCATCTTTTAGCATTTTTCTTGCTCTCACGTCAAATTCCGAAAGGACGGTGATTTTGTTGTAATCTTCTATTGCTTTCTCATAATTCATCATATCCTCGTATGATTTTGCCCGTGCAAAATATGCTTCCGGATTGTCAGGCTTTAGAGAAATGTATTTGGAAAAATCGGCTATAGCATTCAGCTGCTGATTGAACTCCTGGTAGTATGTACCTCGTATCATATAATAATCAGGATTCTCCGGATCAATAAGTATAGTTTTTGAGATGTCATTTATAGCATTAGGATAATCGAGGTTGGCTTTATAAATTTTGCTTCTTATTATATATGCATCGGCGTTTTTCGGATCACCTGCAAGAACTATGTTAATTTGTTCAAGTGCTTCCTGTTGCTTGTTATTTTTTAAATAAAGGTCGGAAAGTTCAATACGGGGTTCAGCGTACTTTTTATCTTTTGCAATAGCTTTTTTTAATTCTTTTTCAGCCAGCACATAATTATTAAGTTTAACATAAACTTTACCACGATTAAAGTAATTCTGTGCGGTTTCTTTAATTATTAGCGCCGTATCCGCAGCTTTGAGAGCCTGATCATATAATTCGAGTCCCAGAAGAGTTGTCACTTTTTCAGGATAAAGCGTCTTATTCATTTTATCTAACGATTTGGCTCTGTTCAGGTAATTAAGAGCTTCTTCATATCTGCCAAGTTTGTTGCAAACCCTTCCTGCACTTATAAGAGTTTTAACATCCTTTGGTTTAAAAACCAGAGCTTTCTCGAAATCGGCACAAGCTTCATTCAGTTTTCCGATCATTTCATAAGCGTTTCCACGGGCAACGTAATAATCGCTGTTTGATGGTTCAACATTTATTGCATTAGTGAACTGAAATATCGCATCATCATATTTCATGCCTGCCATAAACTGGTTTCCGGCTTTGTAGAATTTTTTTCCGTTCTGTCCAAAGGAAACGGATATTGCCACAAGTGACAATATAACGGATATTATTACTCTCCTTTTCATTTCCGTAGCTTCTTAAGTATTTTATTTTTAAATAACTTCAAATTTAAAGATAATATTGTTTATTATCAAGGTATTTTTATAAAGCATTTTTGTTTAAAATCAGTTTAAGTTCGCTCGAAAAAAAACGTAACCTTCCAGCCTCTTTACCTTGTATTAATGGAGCCTTTATTCCTTTGTGAAAATTTCTGAAGCCTTTAAATATTCTTGCTTCATCCCATAGACAGAGCGAAATAAAATGCTCAAGCACTTTTGCGCCGCCTTCAATCAGAAGAGATTGTATCTCTTTTATATAAAGAACTTCGCAAATTTTTTCTGCCGCTATATCTTTATTCCGCATCACTACCTGTTCTGCATTTTCAGGTAAGATATCTCTATTGTATTTATACGTAAAAATCAGGCTTTTTGTTTCATATTCAGATAGATAATTTCTGATATTACATGAGCCGCTTAGTATTATTTTTAGAGGATCATGGCCTTTCCAATACCTTACATTTAGTTTCGGGGCGTCTTTTCTGATTGTTTCTCCGCCTACAAGTATTGCCTCTTCTGCTGCTCTCCATTTGTGCACGGCAACTCTTTCGGAAAGTCCGGTTATCCAATTAGGCCCGACAGAGGCATCATCGGGCCGTTCGATATCCATAAATCCATCTGCGCTTTCCGCCCATTTCAGAGTGATATAAGGCCTTCTTTTTTCATGATATGTAAAGAATCTCCTGTTGATTCTTCTGCACTCGCTTTCCAGTACACCCGAAACCACTTCACATCCCGCCTCGCGCAGCCTGGCTATACCCTGGCCCGACACTTTACTGCTTTTATCGGTTGTGCCTACAACAATGCGGGGGATACCTGAAGAAATTATCAAATCTGTACAGGGTGGCGTTTTTCCGAAATGTGGACAGGGTTCGAGCGATACGTAAAGTGTAGCTTCTTTTAAAACAGATTTATCCTGCACCGAATTTATTGCAATCACTTCAGCATGAGGCTTGCCTGCTTCGAGATGATACCCTTCGCCTGCAATTGTATCGTTCCATACTACCACTGCTCCTGCCATTGGATTGGGGTATGTTCTGCCCTCTGCCTTTATTGCAAGGTCGAGGCATCTCCCCATATATATCCTGTCTCTATCTTCCTCCATAAATGCTAAAATAGTAATTTTGGAGAATGCATATTCAAATAAATACAATAAGCGATCTGAAAAAATTTTTTCTTTTGAGGCTCAGAGGTCTTTATTCTGAAGCCGAGATCGCCAGTATTTCAGAAATCATTATTAAGACACTTTTTCATCTGAACAGGTTGCAGCAAATCCAAAATCCTGATTATATAATTCCTTTGACAAAAAGGAGTGAAATCGAACAAATATACAATGAACTTGCTTCAGGGAAACCTGTTCAGTACATAACCGGCGAAACGGTTTTTTATGACTGCATCATAAAACTGAACAGTCACACTTTTATTCCACGTCAGGAAACAGAAGAGCTGGTTGATCTGATAGTGAAAGAGAATCCTAATTTTAAAGGAAAGATTCTTGATATTGGCACAGGGCCGGGTTCGATAGCTGTGGCGCTGGCTGGCAACATGCCAGAAGCCAAAGTACATGCTATAGATATCTCGGATGAAGCTCTCGAAATAGCAAGAGAGAATGCACTCCTGAATAATGTAAAAGTAAAATTTTTTCTGGCTGATGTACTAAGTCCTTCATTGGATTTGCCTGAATTTTATGACATTGTCGTAAGTAATCCTCCTTATATCCCTGAAAGTGAAAAAAAGATTATGCATATCAATATAACAAACTATGAGCCGGCTAAAGCATTGTTCGTGCCCGATAATGACCCTCTTGTTTTTTACAGGTCGATACTGGGAAAGAAGCACTTGTTTATGACTTCAGGAAGCAAAATCTATTTCGAAATTCACGAAAAAATGGGAATGAAAATAAAATCTCTTATGGCCGGTTCAGAGATAGGAGATATCAGATTAATCAAAGACATCAACGATAAAGACAGGATTATAACAGGAATTTTTTATGGGTGAGAACAATAAATTGAACGATGCACTTAAAAGAGCCATGGCACTTTGTGCAGGGCGTGAATTATGTCGTCGCGACATTGAGGCGAAACTCGAGAAATGGGGTATTGATGCTTCAGGAAGGTCGGAGATAATCGGCTTGCTTACACGCGACAAATTCATTGATGAGAAAAGATACTCTTCGTCATTTGCAAGGGATAAATTCAGGCAGAACAAATGGGGCCGGATAAAGATTGCTGCAATGCTCAGGATGAAGGGAATTGATGAAGAAACAATAAAAAATGCTCTTTCCGCCATTGATGAAGAGGAATATCGGGCGACATTTCGGAAGTTAATGGAAAACCGCAGAAAAACATTAAAGGCAAAGAGTGATTTTGAGCTTAGAGGCAAGCTGATGAAATTTGCAGCCTCGAAGGGATTCGAATCTAAATTGATTTATGAAATGTTCGGTGAGGATGAATGATTTTCTGAGCGGAATGCAGCTTAAAACAGATAATCAATGAAAGGGTAAAATGATAGAAAGAACAGAAAAACTGAGCCCGTAATATCATAAATAACAAGCTGTTTACGAATACTTTCTGCTGCAAGATAATAGTATGAAAACATAACGCGGAAAAACAACTGTCCGAGGAAAAAAAGGAATATTCTCATTCCATAAGGGTTCCATTTATAGGCTTCTGTAATTCTGCCTTTTATAATGAGTGAAAAGCTGTGAGAAAGGCCGCATGAGACACAGGGCTCACCGGTAAGTTTTTCATGAATGCAGGTCACAGGATAATTATTCCTTACTGGTGAGAAAATGGCAGAATAAACAAATATTATAAGTATTATAACTGCCAGAGATGTATTTACAGTTATATAAGTTTCTTTTCTTAATGCAGGTAGAAATTGTCCGGTGAAATTCATTTCTCCGGCAATGTGTCGGTTTTTGTCTTATCTGTTTTTTCAAGTTCTTCAAGCTGTTTTAGCTTGATTTCCTTATCTTCAGTACCGGCCTTTATTTCAACAATTTCCCCATTGCTTTCAATCCTGATATTCAATCTGGAATCCTCGAGGTCTTTGAGCAAGTCATCCTGAATATCTTTTATTGCTTCCCTTATTTCACGAGGAAACCTATCAGTATGACGTGCCAGTCTGGTTGTGACAAAAATCTGTGAGAATGAGATCAAAAAAGCCACTATGCCTATCACAAGGCTTGAGATTAACAATGCAAGAGGTGAATTATCACGAGATGCCTGCGTCAGGCCTATAACAGCCAATACTATTGTAATTATTCCGGGAATTATTGCAGCAATGCCCACGCATGGTATTACTGCAAGCACAAAAGTGATTATTCCTGTGATAAGAGCCGCTCTTCCAAGCGCCTGTCCTGAATTTTTTGTAGTCTCTTCCATAACAATAGGTTTTTCATTCTTTTTCTGTGAGGACATCAAGCATATCCTGTTCTAAAGACGTACGGGGATTCTCAATGATGCGTCCGGTTTCAACATTTTTTACATAAAAGATAAATGTAGGAACTCGTTCAATCCTAAGAGTATCATAACCGTCAACAGGGGCGAATTTATTATGGTCAACTCCGATAAAGGTGACTCTGTCTAAAGGGAAGTTGATTGCAGTTAAAATCTTCATGAATCTTGGCACTTCTCTGTGACTGTCGCTGCACCATGTGCCCATAATTACTTTTATTGAAACGTTATTGAGATCGAAGTTAAGAAGTTTGCCGATTACATTTTCATCATACTGATAATTATCGAATTCCGTCGCATACCATAACGAATGGGGTTTTGCCGAAAGTTGTTGAGGACTGAAATATCCAATAATCCAGGTCTCCGGAGAGGAAAAATTTATATTTTCCTGAGCATTTACATCAGGTAAGGTTATTATGCAACCTGTTGATAAAAGAATAAAAATAATAGGCTTAACGACTTTATTTTTCATAACATTATTGTTCTTTTCCTGCAAATGTCATCAGGTAGGCTTTAATGAAACCGTCAATTTCACCGTCAAGGACAGCATGTACGTTTCCGGTTTCATACCCTGTTCTGAGGTCTTTTACCAGTTTATAGGGATGAATTACATAAGATCTGATTTGAGATCCCCATTCTATCTTTTTCTTCTTACCTTCTATCTTTGCTTTTTCTTCCTGTCGTTTTCTTAGTTCCATCTCGTAAAGCTGCGATTTCAGTATACGCAGGGCATTTTCCTTATTTGTTAGCTGAGAGCGCGACTCCTGGTTTTCTATAACTATTCCGGTAGGGTGGTGTCGAAGACGCACTGCTGTTTCGACCTTATTTACATTTTGTCCCCCTGCGCCGCTCGACCTGTATGTCTCCCATGTAATATCCGCAGGGTTAACTGCGATTTCGATATTATCATCAACCAGGGGGGTGACAAACACCGAAGCAAAGGTGGTTTGTCTTTTACCCTGTGCATTAAATGGAGAAATTCTTACAAGGCGGTGTACTCCATTTTCGCTTTTAAGGTAACCATAGGCTTTTTCGCCGTCAATTTCTATTGTTGCCGATTTTAATCCCACTTCATCTCCGGGCTGGAAGTCGTGTTGTTTGACTTTATATCCGTTTCTTTCGGCCCAACGGACGTACATTCTCAACAGCATTGAAGCCCAGTCGTTGCTTTCCGTTCCTCCGGCTCCGGCATTAATTTTAAGAATTGCGCCCATCTGGTCTTCCTCTTTTCTCAACATGTTTTTGAGTTCGAGACTTTCAATAAGAGTAAGGCATTTATTGTACTGATTCTCTATCTCTTTTTCAGAAGCCTCACCTTCTTCGTAAAATTCTATTAGCACTAAAAGATCGTCATAAAGGGTTGAAATTTTTTCTATTTCAATGATCCAGAATTTAAGATCAGAAATTTTTTTAAGTATTGATTCTGCTTTTTTAGGTTCGCTCCAGAAGTCAGGTTTACGGGTTTCGTTTTCTAGTTTTGCAATTTCTCCCGATTTACCTTCCACGTCAAAGATACCTCCTTAACGCATCGCGGCGTTCGGTCAAATCTTTAAGCTGTTCATTAGTTATCATATAGTTATAAATCAAGTATAATTTTCACTAAGCAAAGATAGCGGTTTTATGTATATTTATTTTACATGATAATATTGAACAATATAGGTTTATTTGTTCAATAAAATATTTTATAGGATTCTAAAATTTGAAAAATTATTATCATTTTTAAGAAAATTCCGACAATGCTTAAACCGTACCTTTACCGCAACCTTAAGGAGGCGGGATGCGACGAGGCAGGGAGAGGATGCCTTGCGGGGCCTGTGGTGGCTGCAGCCGTAATTTTCCCAAAAAATTATAGAAATAATCTTATCAATGATTCAAAGAAACTAACTCCGAAAATTAGGAAAGAACTCAGAAATGAGATTATCTCTTCGGCCATTGCATGGAGCGTTGCTTTCGTAGATAATCATGAAATTGACACTTTGAATATTCTCAGGGCAACAATTAAAGCGATGCATATAGCACTCGACGGACTTAGTGTGAGGCCGGAATTTATTTTAATTGACGGTAATAAATTTTTCCCATACAGGAACATTGGTTATAGAACAATAGTCCGGGGCGATTCTTTGTTTCTCTCGATAGCTGCTGCATCTATCCTTGCAAAAACTTTTCGTGATGATTATATGATGAAAATCCATAATGAATATTCTGTTTATGGCTGGAATAAAAACAAAGGATATTCAACAGCTTTACACCGTGAAGCGATCAGGAGTTACGGTATTTCACCATATCATAGAAAGTCATTCAGCCTTTATGAAGGGCAGATGAAAATTGATTTTTAATATCATTCTTATTTTAAAAAAGTATATTTGAATTGTTTAAAAATCAACCTTATTAAAATCATGAAGAAATATTTATTTATTCTGATCATCCTTTTCATGGGCATAAATGCAGGAATCCGTGCCGATGAAGGTATGTGGCTTCTACCGCTTATCGAGAAACTAAACATGGGAAAGATGACCGAACTCGGCTTAAAGCTTTCAGCTGAGGACATTTACAGCATAAACAAGGCAAGTCTGAAAGATGCCGTGGTCATTTTCGGAGGCGGCTGCACCGCTGAGATAGTTTCACCACAGGGTCTTCTTCTTACCAACCATCATTGCGGTTATGACCAGATTCAGGAGCACAGCTCTGTAGAACATGATTATCTGAAAGACGGCTTCTGGGCAATGTCGAAAGAAGAGGAACTGCCAAATCCCGGTTTATCAGTGATATTCCTAATACGGATTGAAGATGTGACAAACCAGGTACTTGCAGCAGTAAAGGAAGGAATGAATGAAACTGAAAGGAATAATGCCATAAACGAAGTAAGGCTCGCAATCCAGAAAAAAGCCATGGAAGGCACATGGTATAATGCGATTGTTTCGAATTTTTATAACGGCAATCAGTTTTATCTTTTTGTGTATGAAAGGTATAATGATGTCAGACTTGTAGGTGCTCCTCCATCATCTATAGGCAAGTTCGGACAGGACACTGACAACTGGGAATGGCCGCGTCATACAGGGGATTTCAGCGTGTTCAGAGTTTATACTGCGCCCGACGGAAGACCGGCACCTTATTCGAAGAATAATATCCCTCTTAAACCCAGATATTATCTGCCGGTTTCTATTAAAGAGCTCAACAAGGGTGATTTTGCAATGATATTGGGATATCCGGGACGTACACTCAGATATTATACATCATATGAAGTGGACGAATTGTTGAAAATAACACATCCGAACAGAATAAAGATAAGAGGTATGCGCCAGGATATACTTATGGCCGATATGAAGGCAGATGAAAAGGTGAATATCCAGTATGCTTCGAAATATTCAAATTCATCGAATTACTGGAAGTATTCGATTGGTCAGAAAGCCGGGCTCGAGAAGCTAAATGTGAAGGCAAAAAAGGAGGAGATAGAAAATCAGTTTAATAGCTGGGTTAATGAAAATGAAGAAAGGAAAGCCAAATACGGCGAGGCTCTTAGCCTTATTAAGAATGCAACAGAGAAAAGAGCTGAATATGTAAATGCCCAGCAATACATAAATGAATGCTTTATGCAAGGCTGTGAGATATTGGCCCTGGGTCAGATTGCCTCTGTTCTTATCGGAGCTGTGAATTCAGGAGAACAAAACAGGCTGGCCGAACTTATAACGAATCTTAAAGACAATATTCCGACATTATTCTATAAAGATTATAATCCTCCAACCGACTTGAAGTCGGTAAAGGCAATGATGAAGCTTTACCGTGAAGATGTTCCGGCTAAATTTCATCCCGACTTCTATGCAAATATTATTGACAAAAAATTCAAAGGAGATATAGACAGGTTTGTTGATGACATGTTCGCAAAATCAGTTTTTTCCGACGAGACTAAGTTTCTTGCTTTTCTTGAGAAACCAAATATAAAAGTGCTTGAAAAAGACCCTGTTTATCTTGTTTCAATTTCTATTGATAAAGTAGCTGATGAAGTTGGAAATACTCTGAGGCAATACGATTTGGACATTTCAAAAGGTCGCAGGCTATGGATGGCTGCACTTATGGAAATGATGCCTGATAAAACACAATATCCTGACGCAAATTCAACCATGAGACTAACATATGGTTCTGTTCTCGATTACGACCCTCGTGATGCCGTTACCTATAAATATTATACGACACTAAAGGGTGTTATGGAGAAATACAAATCCGGCGATTATGAATTTGATGCCCCTCAACGACTTTTAGACCTGTATAACAGGAAAGAATTCGGCAGGTATGGCTCATCTAAAGGTTATATGCCCGTATGTTTTACAACAAACAATGATATTACCGGGGGTAACTCAGGAAGTCCGGTAATAAATGCCTGCGGTGAGCTTATAGGTCTTGCTTTCGACGGTAACTGGGAGGCCATGAGCGGCGACGTGGCTTATGAGCCAGACCTCCAAAGAACCATTGCGGTTGATATAAGATATGTACTTTGGATTATGGACGTCTATGCCGGCGCAAGACATCTTGTGGATGAAATGACAGTTTTGCAATAATAAGCATTAGAAATTTTTATTAACTTTGCATTCTGAAATTTTGGTCGGTTGACCGAGTGGCCAGGTAGCGGTCTGCAAAACCGTTTACGGCGGTTCGACTCCGCCACCGACCTCGATACATTGATACGTCTTGGTTTAAATAAGTTAAATCATTTTGGGGCATATTTTGGCTTCTTTTGTGAAAATTCATTAAAGAAAACATTTACTTTTTCTGTTATTTATTTTGTTGGTTTCAATTAAATATTCCAGATCAATCATTGAAATGATTAATTTCAATGTATTTTATAGATAATTTATAATTTTGCATGCTTATTTAGATTAGTTCTAATTAACAAAAGTGCAGCCGGATTGTTTTATTTTAGCGGTATGGACATTTTTTATGAAGCATGATTATGCCTGAAAAGAATAACAACATAATACATGAGGTTACTTCCGGGGAATATAAGTACGGATTCTATACGGATGTTGAGACGGATAAGATACCGAAAGGTCTGAATGAAGATATAATAAAGCTTATTTCATTAAAAAAGGGAGAGCCCGACTGGCTTCTGGATTTCAGATTGAAATCGTTTCGGCAATGGCAGACTATGAGTATGCCGAAATGGCCGAATCTTAAAATTCCTGAAATTGACTATCAGGATATAATATATTATGCTGCTCCTAAAAAACGTCCTGCAATGGGAGATGCCAACGAAATTGATCCTGAACTTAAAAAGACATTCGATAAGCTTGGCATACCTCTTGAGGAGCAAAAAATCCTTAGCGGCGTTGCAGTTGATGCTGTGATGGACAGTGTGTCGGTAAAAACCACTTTCAGAGAAACGCTTGCAGAAATGGGTATTATATTTTGTTCGTTCAGCGAGGCTGTCCAAAAATATCCTGAACTTATAAAAAAATATATGGGTTCTGTAGTGCCCTTTACCGACAATTTTTTTGCTGCCCTTAACTCGGCAGTCTTCAGTGACGGCTCATTCTGTTATATTCCAAAAGGAGTCAGATGTCCTATGGAACTCTCGACATACTTTAGAATAAATTCGGCTGACAGCGGACAGTTTGAAAGAACTCTTATTATTGCCGACGAGGAAAGTTATGTGAGCTATATGGAAGGATGCACTGCTCCAATTAGAGATGAAAATCAGCTTCATGCCGCCATAGTAGAAATAATTGCAGAAAAAAATGCGGAGGTTAAATATTCGACGGTTCAGAACTGGTATCCGGGCGACAGAGAAGGCAAGGGAGGCATATTTAATTTTGTCACAAAAAGAGGTATTTGCAAAGGCGATAATTCTAAAATTTCATGGACTCAGGTCGAGACCGGTTCATCAATAACCTGGAAATATCCTTCATGTATTTTGAAAGGGGATAACTCGACAGGTGAGTTTTATTCGGTTGCAGTTACAAACCATTTCCAGCAGGCAGATACCGGAACAAAAATGATTCATATCGGGAAGAATACGAAAAGCACAATTGTTTCGAAGGGAATTTCAGCAGGTATGGGTCAGAACAGTTACAGAGGCCTTGTAAAAATTCTCAGGAATGCGCAGAATGCAAGGAATTACTCACAATGCAATTCGCTTCTGCTGGGCGATAAATGCGGAGCCCATACTTTCCCGACAATAGAGGTCGAAAATCCTTCGGCGACCGTTGAACATGAAGCAACAACTTCAAAAATTGGGGAAGACCAGATTTTCTACTGCAACCAGCGAGGTATCTCTACCGAAGATGCTGTGGGTCTTATTGTTAACGGATATGCGAAGGAAATAATTAATAAGCTGCCAATGGAATTTGCTGTGGAAGCTCAAAAACTTCTTCAGATAAGCCTCGAAGGCAGTGTCGGATGATAAATTATTTAATTGAAACATATTATGCTCAGTATTAAAAATTTAAGGGCATCCATAGAAGGAAAGGAGATATTGAAAGGTATAAATCTCGAAGTAAAGGAGGGAGAGATTCATGCCATTATGGGGCCTAATGGTTCAGGCAAAAGTACTCTTGCCGCTGTTCTGGCCGGAAGGAATATTGTTGAAGTAAAAGAAGGAACCGTGACATGGTATGGAAGAAATCTTCTTGAAATGACACCAGAGGAAAGAGCATGGGAAGGTATTTTTCTTTGTTTCCAGTATCCGGTCGAGATACCAGGGGTAAGTATGGTTAACTTCCTCAAAGCTGCAGTAAATGAACAACGGAAACATAAAGGGCTGGAACAGTTGTCGTCATCAGACTTTCTGAAGCTGATGCGTGAAAAGAAAGATATCGTCGGAATAGATTCCAAACTCGCTAATCGTTCAGTGAATGAGGGTTTTTCAGGAGGAGAGAAAAAGAAAAACGAAATTTTCCAGATGGCTATATTGGAGCCGAAACTCGCCATTCTCGACGAAACTGACTCGGGCCTCGATATAGATGCTCTTAAAATTGTGGCAAATGGCGTCAACCTTTTAAAAAGACCGGATAATGCAACAATTGTCATTACACATTATCAGCGACTCCTCGATTATATAATACCCGATTTTGTGCATGTACTTTACGACGGGAGAATAGTAAAGTCGGCCGGTAAGGAACTGGCTCTCGAACTTGAAAAGCAGGGATATGAGTGGATAAAAGATGAGATCGAAAAAAATTGACTGCCATGGAAGCCGGAACTGATTTAACGAATAAATACTACAGCTTCTATAAAGATAATATTTCAAGGATTGAATCATCCTCTTTTCCTCTTTTTAATTCTATCAGGGAAGAATCAATAAATAAATTTGCAAGTATGGGGATCCCCACACAAAAAAATGAGGCTTATAAATACACAAATCTTGCAACTTATTTCGATTATGATTATAAAGATTTCTTTATCCCGGGTCCTGAGGATTTTGCAAAAGCCGAGAAATTCAGTTGCAGTATAGAAGACCTTGATTCATACGTAATAATACTTTTCAATGGATTCTATCCCCCTGTGCATAATAATCAAGCTGAATTACCTGGCGGGATATGGTTAGGCAGCTTGAAAGAAGCTTCAAAAAAATTTCCTTCTCTTGTTGAGGAACATTTTGGAAAGTATGCCCGCATTGATAATGATGGTCTTATCTCTCTCAATACAGCTATGGCTTCCGACGGAATGTTTATTTATGTTCCCGACGGAACACGCCTGAATAAACCAGTTCAGTTAATTAACCTTGTTGATTCTGAAGCCGATATTTTCAATCAGAACCGTAACCTGATTATTGCCGGCAAAAATTCTTCGTTCAGTTTGATTATTTGTGATCATGCATTATCCCCTGGCCGCTTACTTACAAATAACATTACAGAAGTATATGTGGATGAAAATGCAAGATTCGATATAATCAGAGTCCAGAACGAACATAATAATGCTTATAAAATACTAAACACATTTATTTGCCAGGAACGTAACTCGGTTGTCTATTCAAACAACATAACCCTTCACGGAGGGCTTGTCCGCAACAGCACAAGTTGCTTTCTAAAGGGAGAAAAGGCAGAATGCAACCTTCTCGGGCTGAATCTTTCCGACAAAAGTCAACATGTTGATAATTATGTCAACGTGGAGCACCTTGCCGCAAACTGTTCAAGCAATCAGCTTTTTAAGGGTGTGCTCGACGATAAATCGACAGGCGTTTTCACAGGAAGGGTTTATGTTTCAAAAGGTGCTCAGGGTACTTCTGCTTACCAGAAGACAAGCAGTATTATTCTTACACCCGATGCAAAAATGAACGCCAGGCCACAGCTCGAAATATCTGCCGACGATGTTAAATGCAGCCATGGAGCAACTGTGGGGCAGCTTGATGAAAATGCTATGTTTTATATGCAATCGAGAGGAATAGACAGGAATGAAGCAAGGAGAATGCTTATGTTTGCATTTGCCGATGAAGTCATAAAAGGCATACCGGTTAAACCTTTGCGCAAGAGGATGGACGAACTTGTAATGCAGCGTCTCAGAGGAGAACTGACGAGATGTGCGTTATGCATGGTAAAGTGTAGCTAAAACAAATTATTGATAATCAAGTGAAAGATATTTTGAGTATTAGAAATGATTTCCCCCTTCTTAAAAGAGAGGTGTACGGCAAAAAGCTCATTTATTTTGATAATGCTGCAACAACACAGAAACCGGAATGTGTTATAGAGGCCGTTGATGAAGTTTATAAAAACTATAATGCCAATGTCCACAGAGGAGTTCATTTTTTGAGCGATATGGTTTCCGAGGCTTATGAGAACGCCAGGGAGAGAGTAAGGTCGTTCATAAATGCAGAAAAGAAAGAAGAAATAATTTTTACATCAGGGACAACAGGTTCCATAAATGCTGTTGCATTCTCATTTGGAGAAAAATATGTAACGGCAGGTGACGAAATTCTTATAAGTAACCTCGAACACCATTCAAATATCGTTCCGTGGCAGATGCTGTGTGAACGTAAAGGAGCAAAACTAAAAGTTATTCCGGTTAATGATACCGGGGAAATAATTCTTGAAGAATATTTAAAACTGCTATCGGAAAAAACAAAGATTGTTGCAGTGACTCAGGTATCGAATGCGCTTGGAGTTATTGTGCCGGTAAAAGAAATCGTTGATGCAGCTCATAGTTACAACATACCTGTCCTTCTTGACGGAGCCCAGGGAATACCGCACCAACCCGCCGATGTGAAAAATTTAGAATGTGATTTCTACGTTTTTTCAGGGCATAAGATTTATGCACCGGCAGGAATAGGAGTTTTGTATGGAAAAGAAAAATTCCTCGATGAAATGCCTCCTTACCAGGGCGGAGGGGACATGATAGAAAAAGTGACTTTTGAAAAGACTGTTTATAACGGTCTCCCTTTCAAATTTGAGGCCGGTACAACAAATTTCCCCGGTGCAATAGGACTTGGCAGAGCTATTGATTATGTTATAGAAACCGGAATTGAGGAAATTTTTACCCGAGAGATGGAGCTCCTGCGGTATGCCACTGAAAAACTTTCTGAAAACGAAAGAGTTAAGATAATTGGAAATAGTGAAAACAAA
>CAZIRN010000003.1:0-19735 GCA_964541495.1 uncultured Rikenella sp.
AACCGAGTCGGCTCCCTCATCTTCCGCTATCCTGGCAAATTCTTCCACCGAAGTTACATTAGGAGACAGTTTGACTATCAATATTTTGGTATATACTTTCCTAACTTCTTTAATAACTTTCCCTGCCAGCATAGGATTTGTTCCGAAAAGCATCCCTCCCATTTTCACATTCGGGCACGAGATATTGAGTTCCACGGCATTTATTCTGTCGAGCGCATTGATTCTTTCAGCAAGCGCAACATAGTCTTCTATTGTGTTACCGCTTATATTAACAATAATATTTGTTTTATACCTGGAAATTTCAGGGTAGATATTTTTTTCGAAATAATCAATACCCTTATTTTGTAAGCCAACGGAATTAAGCATTCCGAAGGCAGTCTCAACCATTCTCGGATATGGATTCCCTTCCCTTGGTTCAAGAGTTGTGCCTTTGACAATAATACCGCCAAGTGCGTCAACTGGAATAAAATCTTCGAGTTCCATTCCATAACCGCATGTTCCTGAAGCTGTAAGAATCATGTTCTTAAAGTAAAGGTTTCTAATATTAAAGCTCAGGTTTACCATAACAGCTCATTTATATTGAATACCGGTCCGTCGGTACAAGTGCAGAGGTTACCGTGTGTGGTCCTTTCAATACAACAAAGACAAATACCAATTCCACATGCCATCAGGTTTTCAAGTGAAACTTCACAATTAATTCTATTGGATTTTGCATAATCTTCTACTGCTTTCATCATCAAACGAGGGCCGCAGCAATAAATTCTGTCAAATTTTTTATTCTTAAAAACAGGATGGTCAGTAACAATTCCCTTTATGCCTTCGGAGCCATCTTCAGTTGTTATGGATACATTGCCAAAGCCGGCCAGTTCATCCGATACGATTATTTTGTTCCTGTTTCTGAATCCGAGAACAATGTCGGGGTAAAAACCCTGACCGTTAAGATATTTGGCGAGGAAAAAAAGTGGGGCAAAGCCTGTACCACCTCCTGCAATCAGAACCTTTTCTCCCGGTAAAGGCATAGAGAACGAATTACCCAGCGGATAAATTACATTCAGGTAATCATCCTGGTTAAGTCGTGACAGTGATTCTGTGCCTCGTCCAACCTGTTGAATAAGAAGCTTTATGGTATTCTTATCATAATCAACGTCATGAATCGAAAAAGGACGTCGTAGAAAAGTTTCTTTGCTGTTATCTATTCTGGCGTGAACAAATTGCCCGGGAAGAATAAGTGGCAAAGGTTCGGATGATGAAAGATTCAGAATGAAGAAATCCTGATTCAATATAATCTTTTCAACAAGTTTTAACGACCTTATTAATTTTGTCATCAAGCGACTGTTTCAGGCAAATATAATTGATATGTATCAGCTTGCAAAAATTAAGAAATTTTTTAAATGTATCGGGCTGTTATTCTGAAAAATATTCATCGAATGTATTGTCGTCGTAGAATATTATTATACGGCGGGCAGGCTTTTTTATTTCCTTAATGCAGGGATGGCTGCTTGAGTTGTCTACTTTTTTTGATTCATTAATAACCTCTGCCTTTTCGTTTTTTTCATTATTGATGTTTTTTTTCTCATCCATAGCGATTTTCTCTGAAGCATAGTTTTCTACAGAGAAGAGATCATATATTTTATTTTCTTTATACATATCTCCTTTGCCGAATAAAAGCCATTCTGGCGATAAATCGCCGTATTTGGAAAGCATTTTCATAACAAAATCGAGACTTGGATTATTACGTCCGGACAAAATATGGGAAACGCTCGAAGGCTGAACTCCAATTTCAACTGCGAATTGAAAAGCAGTCTTATTTTCTTCTTTAAGAAATTCAAGTATTCTTTCTTTCATAACTAAAATTTATGCAATTACAAATGTAAACATTTAAAATATTACATTTGTAAATTTATATATTTTACAATTGTAATATTAATAATAATCTGTGAAATCTCAACAATTCAATAATTGTTCTTTCAATTCATTCAAAATGAATAATGTTTGAGAGGGAACTATTTCTCAGGCAATTTTTTAAGTAAGATATTAATAATTATTTCAACAAACAGATAGTCAATAGCTTATTTATTAATATATGTTTAATAATGCTTAATTTTAGGTATTGTTTTACTCTGGTAATAAATAACTTATATTGATTTTCTAAAAACTTTTCGTATCTCTTTCATAATAAAATATTCTTTATCTATAATAAAACAATAATTAAATCAGCTTAAATATTTGATAAATAATAAAGTAATATTAATAAATTATTTTTTTAAATTATATTTACATTTGTAAACTTATTCGTAAAAATTAGAATATGTTCCAAATGTAATTCAGTATAATTTACTATATACAATTGTAATTTTTTAATTTCTGCTCAGGAAAATCATTTAATTAATATTGTATTGATTAAAACAATCTTTTTCTTTACCTAATAATTGAAAATTAATGACAAGTAAGCGATTTACATTCCCACTCCACTATCAGATAATCATTGCTATTATCGCCGGTGGTTTTTTCGGATACTTTTTTCATACTCAAACCTCATACACCAACTGGATGGGTGATATTTTTTTAAGAGCTCTTAACATGATTATTATCCCTTTGATTCTTTGTTCGATCACATCAGGGGTTTCAAGTGTGGGAAGCAGTGGAAATCTTGGACGGCTTGGACTTAAAACTATTGGATTTTATATTCTGTCAACACTTATTGCAATGGTTACAGGCTTTTTGCTTGTTTTATTAATAAAACCAGGCGTGGGCGCTAAACTCGGACTAGCATCTGTTAATGAAAACATTGCCGGTGCATCTGAAAATCTAGGGCAAACTATTATAAATATTGTGCCCGACAATATTTTTAAAGCTATGGCACAGGATCAGATGTTGGCCATCATCTTTTTTTCAATTCTGCTGGGATTCTTTATTACAAGAATAAATGAAAAACATCGGGACTTGCTCACTGATATTTTCAATGCCGGTTTTGAAGTCATAATGAAGATAACTCTCTTCATAGTAAAATTTACTCCATTAGGAGTGTTCAGCATCACGGCAAAAGTGATTGCCCAGCAGGTAGCTATGGGAAATCAGATATCGGAGCTTGCAGGCCGACTGGGGCTTTATTTCGTTACCGTTTTAGCAGGACTGGTTATTCACGGGTTGATCACCCTTCCTCTCTTTGTTAAAGTGCTCGGCAAAGCGAGTCCGGTTAAACATCTTAAAAATATGGCAACGCCTTTGCTAACGGCATTTTCTACCTCCTCTTCAAATGCCACATTACCTCTTACTATGGAAGCAGTGGAAAACAAAGACGGCGTATCAAATAAAGTAGCCAGTTTTACCTTACCGCTTGGCGCAACAATAAATATGAACGGAACGGCTCTTTATGAATGCGTTGCAGTAATTTTTATTGCCCAGGCTTATGGAATCGATCTTTCTTTTACACAGCAGTTAATAGTGATTTTTACTGCATTGCTGGCCGCCATAGGTTCTGCAGGGGTCCCAATGGCAGGCCTTGTTATGATGGCAGTGGTACTTAAAGCTGTTGGACTGCCGCTCGAAGGTATTGGCCTTGTACTGGCTGTTGACCGATTTCTCGATATGTTCAGAACAACAATAAATGTGTATGGAGATACTTGTGTAGCAGTAATTATTGCAAGGTCAGAGGGGGAAGAGTTGAAAATATAGTGCCGGATAAATGTAAAAACTGTGATTATTCCAGATGTTGAATAGGACTCAATGCATCAAAATTCTAATAATATTCAGAAAATAAAACTTATTCTGATCTCAGGATTGTTATAAAGCGCGTATTCCGAACTAGTGAGAGACCAGAGAAATATTATGTTAACTGATGAACGGATTCCTATCTGCTGGCTAATGCCTGCACCTGCAAGAGTTGCATATTCATAAAAGCGTCGCGGCTGAGACTCAATATAGGTCGTCGGCTTCCAGAATTTCGATTCAAGTGAAAGAATCTCTTCTTCGATATGCAAAAACAGGCTTGTATGCATCCCGGTCGGAAGAATTTTGTCTAAATCACGCAAAAAGACAAACTGTGCATAGGTATGTAAGCCAAATATATTGGTTTTTTCATCCAGAAATTTATAAAACCTGTAACTCGGTCCGGCAGCAACAGCAATCCGTGGGAAAATCCACACTCCTACTAACGGTGACAATTCGATATCAGTATATGTTCCAATTTGAAGAGAGAAATTTCCTCCGAAAAAGATGCGTTCTTTAATCGGCGGACGCTCCTCTTCCTCTTTTTGTGCCTCTGCTGCAGGAAAGTTCAGTACAAACAAACCCAGAAGAACTGTTATTTTAATAGATTTTATTTTAAGTAAACCAGAAAAATTTTCCATTTTATCGGAAATACAGAATCAAACAAATAATTATTGCAAAATAACAAAAAAACAATATAAAAATACTTATAGATATTCCTTTATCTCAATTTTTCCGTCGAGTGCAAGAAGGGTATTCAATGCAAGGGCCTGCATTTCATATTCACCAGGATAAACTGTAATTCCGGCAATAAATTCTGTACTTGATTTTATTTTTTCGATAAAAAAATCCTGAAAAGCCATTCCTCCTGTAAGAATTATAGCGTCAACTTTTCCTTTAAGGACGGTTGCCATACTCCCGATTTCTTTGAAACCTGGTATGCTGCTGCGTCAATTACAAGTTGTGCAGTAGTGTCGCCGCCGGAAGCTCTTTCGCAAATTTCTCTGAAGTCGTTTGTGCCCAGATAAGCAGTCATCCCTCCCATTCCGACCAGCATTGTTTTAATTTCTTCATGAGTATATTTTACGCTGAAAAACAATTTTGCAAGCTGGTTCGAAGGCAAACCGCCTGTCCTTTCAGGGGAAAAGGGGCCGTCACCGCTGAGTGCATTATTAACATCTATCACTTTCCCTTTCAAATGAGCGCCGACGCTAATACCGCCACCCATGTGAGCAACAATAAGGTTTAAATCTTCATATCTTCTGGCATGTTCAGATGCAAATAATCTTGCAACGGATTTCTGGTTCAAAGCATGAAAAATTGACAGCCTTGAGATAGCAGGATGGCCTGATAGCCTGGCAACAGGCTGAAGTTCATCAACCACAACCGGATCCACAATAAAAGCAGGAGTATCGGAAAGTTCTGATGCAATTTCATCTGCAATAAGTGCGCCCAGATTGCTTGCATGCTCACCCATCGGACTATTAATCAAATCATCCTTCATTGCATCATTAACTCTGTAAACCCCTGATTCAACAGGTTTCATAAGTCCTCCCCTTCCAACCACTGCTAAAATTGATGAAAAGTCTATCTTGTGCTCACTTAGTTCATGCATTATCACTTCTTTACGGAAATAAAGCTGGTCAGTAATTTTATTAAATCTGTTAAGTTCCGCAGAAGAGTGCCTGATAATTTTTTCGAAAACCGGCTTTTCTCTGTCATATACTGCCAGTTTTGTTGATGTAGAACCTGGATTTATAGCAAATATCAGGGACTTACTCATTTCGATTAAATTAAAATATTTTGGACTGATTGCATATTACAAAGGAATACCATCAAGTTAGTTAGTATTTTGATTTATGGCCTTTGTCTTATTGGCCGCTTATTGTTATAGCAGGCTGTTGAAATATGAAGTAGCCTGTTCATTGCGTTCCTGAATATATTAAAATTTAGTGATCATCATGAATAGTTTTTGCTGGCTGCCGATGCGAGAAGAATGCTGTCGTGTTTAGCCTGTTCCGAATCGGATCTGGATGTCAGGACAATTGGAGCTGCTGCTCCAAGGATTACGGATGCAACTTTTGCATTTGCGAAAAAAACAAGAGATTTATAAAGTACATTGCCAACCTCTAAATCAGGCATTAGCAACAGGTCGGTATCTCCGGCAACATCACTTTTTATCCCTTTATGTTTTGCGCTGTCGATGCTTACAGCGTTGTCAAAGGCAAGGGGGCCATCAATAATGCACCCTTTTATCTGTTCCCTCTGGTTCATTTTCGACAGGAGGGCCGCATCAAGAGTTGCTTCCATATTCTCATTTACCATTTCCACAGCACCCAGAACAGCGACCTTTGGCATAGTTATTCCAAGTTTGTGAAAGCAATCTACAGAGTTATTTATAATGGCAATTTTTTCCTGCAGCTTTGGAGATATGTTCATTGCTACATCAGTAACTGCAAGCAGTTTGTGATATGTTTCAACTTCAAATAAAGCAAAATGTGAGAGCAGTCTTCCTGTTCGAAGGCCCCATTCCTTGTTGAGCACAGATTTAAGCAGAGTTGAAGTTCCAACCTTCCCCTTCATAAGGATTTCAGCATCTTTATTGTGTACCATTTTTACAGCCAATTCAACAGCTTTTTCTATTACAGGTTCATGAATTACTGTAAATCCTGAGATATCATAACCGTTCGATGCCGCTATATTTTGAATATTTTCTTTGTCGCCGATAAAAATCGGTATAATAATACCCTCGGCATAGGCTTTCAGAACAGCCCCCATAGAGCTCTGGTCATTTGCCACGGCAAGAACCAGTTTTTTAACCGGCTCATTTGTAATTATCGATTTCAGGTCGTCGAGCTTTTTAAGCATGTCCGTTAACTTACATTCTTTCGTGTTGACAGTTTTTCAACCATAGTTCTGGTATCCCAAGCAATAACAAATTCTTCATCAGTAGTAACTGCCATTACTGTAACTTTTGATTCCGGCCGTGAAATAATAATATCTTTACCTCTAACACCATCGTTTATTTCAGAATCAAAAAGTATCCCAAGATATTCCATATTTGAGCAAATCATTTTCCGCATGTCAAAATCATTTTCTCCTATGCCGCCTGTAAAAATAAGAAGGTCAAGTCCATTCATAGCAGCGGAATAAGATCCTATATACTTTTTAACTCTGTAAGCAAACATTTTTAGAGCGAGTATTGCGCGGGGATTGCCTTCGGCTGATGAGCTTTCAATGTCTCTCATATCGGATGAGATTCCGGATATACCTGCAACACCACTTTTTCTGTTAATAAGGTTATTAATATCAGCAAGATTAAGATGTTCCTTATCGGCAAGGTAAAGAAGAACCCCGGGGTCGATATCACCTGTGCGCGTACCCATAATAAGGCCATCTACAGGTGTAAATCCCATAGAAGTATCAACCGAAATGCCGTTTCTTATTGCCGTCATTGATGAGCCATTTCCAAGGTGGCATGTAATTATCTTAAGGTCTTTAATATTCTTCCCGAGAATTTCTGCAGCTTTCTCTGCGACGAATTTATGGCTTGTACCGTGATACCCATATTTTCTGATGCGGTATTTTAAATAATATTCATACGGGATAGCATACATAAATGCATAATCAGGCATTGTTTGATGGAAGGAGGTATCGAATACAGCTACTTGCGGTACATCCGGTATGAGTTTTTCGACAGAAAGAATTCCTTTAAGGTTTGCTGGATTATGAAGTGGTGCAAGTTCGCAGTAGACTTCAATAGCCTTTTTCACATCGTCATCAATAAGCACACTTTTCTGAAACTTCTCCCCGCCCTGTACTACTCTGTGTCCGACCGCTGTAATTTCGTCTATATTATTAATAACGCCATGTTCAGGATTTATCAAAGCATCAATAACCATGTGAATCCCAACTGTGTGGTCGGGAATGTCGGTAATAATCCTCAATTGTTCTTTACCTGCTGGCTTATGAGTCAGAATTCCATCGCTAAGGCCTATACGTTCGACAATGCCTTTTGCAATTACCTGATTGCCGTTCGAAAAATTAAAAACCTGGTATTTAATAGAAGAACTTCCGCAGTTAAGTACAAGAATTATCATTATTCAAAATTTATTTAACAAAATTTATTTACATAGCTTATTTGGCAGCCTGGTTAGCTGTTATAGCGATGATATCAACTATGTCATTTACCGAACAGCCTCTTGAAAGATCATTAACCGGAGCAGCTATACCCTGTAATATAGGGCCAAGTGCTATGGCATGCGCAAGCCTTTCTGTTAATTTATATGCAATGTTACCGGAATTCAGGTCGGGAAAAATCAAAACATTCGCTTTACCGGCAACCGGACTTCCAGGAGCTTTTTTTTGTCCTACCGATTCAACAAGAGCTGCATCACCCTGTAGTTCTCCGTCAATCATCAGTTCCGGAGCCATTTCCTTTGCTATGCGTGTGGCATTAATTACTTTGTCAACCGATGGGTGTGAGGCGCTGCCCTTGGTAGAAAAGCTCAACATTGCTATTCTTGGTTCGAAGCCACATAACTGCCTTGCAGATCGTGCCGAAGTAATTGCAATTTCCGCAAGTTCGCGTTCATTTGGATCGGGATTTACCCCGCTATCGGCATAAAACAATACGCCATTTTCGCCAAAACTTTTATCGGGGAGAACAATTATAAACGCACCTGAAACTATGGATACCCCGGGAGCAGTCTTAATAAATTGTAAAGCAGGCCTTAGGACATCGCTTGTGGCATGATCGGCGCCCGATACTTCACCATCAGCGTCACCGCTTTTTATCATCATTACGCCAAGATAAAGAGGGTTTTCAATGAGTTTTGAAGCTTCCTCCCTTGTCATCCCTTTATTCTTACGCAACTCAACCATCATATTAATATAATGCTCCTTCTTCACATTGGTCTTGGGATCTATTATTGTAGCCTTCTTCAGATTTTTAAGTCCGAGTTTTTCTCCATGAGCAAGCACTTCATCAGGGTTACCTATAAGTATTATTGAAGCAATTTTTTCTTTAATACTTATATCGGCTGCTTTGAGAGTTCTTTCCTCATACCCCTCAGGTAATACAATTCTTTTGTTGAGCTTTTTGGCGCTTAATTTGATTCTATCAAGTAATTCCATTGTATGTCAGTATTTTATATATTTATTTTTTTTAAATGTACACAAAAAATAATTTATTATACTAATTCAAATATCATCTTTCTGTTTCTCTTTTAAAAAATATCAAATTAAATAAAAGTTATTTTCTTTTATGCACTTTCCATAAAAATCATTTTTATTTTAGCGGGCTATTAGTTTTAATAAAAATATTACATGGATGATATTTATAAAAAAATCGACAATTTGAAAGAAAAGATTGAGGGAGAACTTGATTACAATCTTATTACACGTGTCATTTACTCAACTGATGCATCTGTTTATAAAGAAATGCCTTTATGTGTTATATGGCCAAAAAATTCTGAAGATATCAAACAGGTTTTAGAATTTGTCAGAGAAGAAAGAATACCGTTAGTAATGAGAGCCGGGGGAACCTCTCTTGCAGGGCAGGTTGTGGGCAAAGGGATTATTATGGATGTTTCGAGATATATGAATAGAATTCTTGAAGTAAATTCCGATGAAAAATGGGTGAAGGTAGAACCCGGAGTCGTACTGGATGAACTTAATTTATTCCTCAAGAAATATGGATTGTTTTTCGGGCCTGAAACATCAACCTCAAACCGTTGTAATATAGGTGGAATGGTAGGAAACAATGCTTGCGGATTACACTCGCTTATATATGGGTCAACAAGAGATCACACTATTGAATTGAAAGCTATTTTATCTGATGGAAGTGAGGTTATTTTCGGACCTATTGACAGGGAGGTGTTTATCAAAAAGTGTGAGCTGGATACCTTTGAAGGAGCATTATACAGGAATATTAAGGAAATTCTGGATGATCCTGTGAACCAAAAAAGTATAAGAGAGGAATATCCCGACAAATCAGTTAAAAGGAGAAATACTGGTTACGCTATTGATTTTCTGCTCGACACTTCTGTTTTCGATAATAATTCAAAAAGGCAGTTCAATTTTTCGAATTTGATAACCGGTTCGGAAGGAACACTTGCGATAGTTACTGAAATAAAACTCAACCTTCTTCCTTTGCCACCTGCCAATAAAGCTCTTGTTTGCATTCATCTGGAAAAGCGTAACGAAGCCTTCAAAGCAAATCTTGTAGCTCTACGTCACAATCCGTCAGCAGTTGAATTAATGGATGACAGGATACTTGAACTTACAAAAAACAATATAACGCAGAATAAAAACCGGTTTTTTATCGAAGGAAACCCGGGGGCAATTCTTATTGTCGAATTTATTAGAGAAAGCAAAGAACTGCTCGACGCCGACATTAAAAATCTTATAGATGATATGCAAAAATCGGGATATGGTTACTATTTCCCTGTTATTGAAGGCAAAGATATTTCAAGAGTCTGGGATTTACGTAAAGCAGGGCTTGGAGTATTGTCGAACATGAAAGGAGATGCAAAACCGGTTTCTCTTATTGAAGATACGGCAATAAGTGTGGAATATCTTCCGGATTATATGGAAGAGATAGAAAAAATGCTGGAAAAGTTCGGAAAGGAATGTGTTTATCATGCCCATATCGGAAGTGGCGAACTTCACCTGAGGCCTGTTCTCAATTTGAAAGATCCTGAAGATGTGGCTATGTTCAGAGCTATAGGATTCGAAACTGCGCAACTGGTAAAGAAATATAGAGGTTCAATGAGCGGAGAGCATGGTGACGGAAGATTGAGAGGTGAATTTATTCCTATTATAATAGGAGAAGATAATTATCAGCTTCTCAAAAAAATAAAACATTGTTGGGATCCATTGAATATACTCAATCCGGGTAAAATAACCGATACGGTGCCTATGAATACTTGCCTGCGTTATGTACCAGGGAAGGAGACGCCAAATATTGAAACCTATTATGATTTTTCATCAACTGGAGGTGTGGTAAGAGCTGCTGAAAATTGCAACGGATCGGCCGACTGTCGTAAAGCAATGGTTTTCGGTGGTTTGATGTGTCCAAGCTACAGAGCGACCGGAGATGAAAAAAACACAACTAGGGCAAGAGCAAATATTATCAGGGAGTTTCTCTGGCAGGATTGCCCCGATCGATGGGATCATAAAGAGATTTATGACATTCTTGACCTGTGTCTTTCATGCAAAGGATGTAAATCTGAATGTCCGTCGAATGTTGACATTGCAAAACTTAAATCAGAATTTCTTCAGCACTGGCAAGACCAGCATGGTGTATCTCTACGGACTCTGGTTGTGGCATATATGCCTTTTCTGACCCGCATTGGAACATTGTTTCCTTCTGCCTTCAATGGTTTCGTAAATAATAGATTTACAGGAAATTTAATTAAGCGCAGCATAAATTTTGCGACTCAAAGGTCTATTCCACTGTTGTATAAAACAACATTAAGACGCTGGCTTAAAAGGAATCTTAAAAAAATAAATCCGGTCAGCCCTGCAGGCACAGTTTGCTTTTTTATTGATGAGTTTACCGATCTGAATGACACTGAAGCAGGAATTAAAGCCGTCAAGCTTCTTACTTCACTGAATTATAAAGTTATTACAGTCAATAACACTGTAAGTGCAAGGACTTTTATTTCAAAGGGGCTGTTAAGGAAAGCAAGGAAACATATAGATAAGAATATTAAAATACTCGAAAATATTATTAATGAGGATACCGTACTTGTCGGCATCGAACCATCGGCTCTTCTGGGTTTCAGAGATGAATTTCCGGAACTTGCAAGTGAATCTCTGAGAGAAAGTGCAAGAAGAATTTCAAAGTATTGTTATCTTTTTGATGAGTTTATCGTACGGGAGTTTAATATGGGAAAAATAAACAGGGAACTTTTCACTCCCGAAAAAAAGAATATTCTGGTTCATATTCATTGCCAGCAAAAATCTGTTGCATCGTCAGGTTCGCTTATAGAAAGTCTTTCAATACCTGTGAATTACAATGTAAAAGAAATTCCGTCGGGTTGCTGTGGAATGGCAGGAGCGTTTGGATATGAAAAGGAGCATTATGAACTATCCAATAAGATAGGAGAGCTTGTTTTATTTCCAGAAGTCCGCAATTCAGCGCAGGATACGATAATAGCCGCACCAGGCACAAGTTGCAGGCATCATATAAAAGAAGGCACAGGAAGAACAGCCCTGCATCCGGCAGAAATACTTTATGATGCGTTAAAGAAAAAAGAAGAATTATAGCACGAAAAAACTAATTACTTCGACTTTTTTATATCATTATAATAGTCTGTGAATATTCCATTTACAAGTGGCTTATAATAGAGCCAGAAGAACCTTCTCGGGTCATTTTCTTTACTGGAATAGGATATTCCTTTCTTTCCCGGTATGCCTTTAAGGCGGGCAGTCCAGAAATTTACTTTATTTGCCGAAAAATCTCCGCAGAAATAATAAGTTCTCTGATTTTTAGGATCCGTAATTACAGCCGGAAATTCATTTAAAAGATTATTATCTGCAAGAAGGGAATCTCCTTCCGGTGTAGTTTCAATCTTATATTTTGAAATTACTATATTATCCTTTGGCTGTATGATATCAAACCAACCTTCAAAACCTATTCTATCTGCAACTCCGTATTTCTTGCAATTTAATGAGTCAGTAAGTATGACCGGAATAGCATTTTTAAGTTGTTTGTCTTCCTCAAGTACCAGAATATTCTGACCTTTCAACAGGACTATTCCTGGTTTTGTAAAAGTCCATGGTTTAAAGTATCGCCTGCGATACATGGAAGTCATCCATATAGGAAAGTCTTTGTTTTCTTTTGCTGCAGTATCAAGTGAGCTGAAATATTTTCCTGTCCATCCGTCGAATTCTATACCAAGACGTTCTTTCGTTTTATATCTTTCAAGGTCGGCTGTCGGATAATCAAACGTGTTATATTCAAGAATACAAAGCTTATTTCTTAATTGCATTTCGACCAGATAAAGATAATCGGTGTTATTAAGCCCGCCATATAATTTACGTGACCAGCGGCTTTTACTTATCCCTCTATACCAGTCATTCATATATACCCCATAGGTGTCGGTATAATATAGGGCATCAACTGAGTCAGTAACTGACATGATTTCTGTAATTCTCAGATTGTTTTGCTTCCAGCCCTTTTCACGCAATGGCCGTGTGGGGAAAAAACCATAATAGTCTTTCCTAAATGAATAACTGCTGCCGGTACCTTTAACAAATCTCTCGTTTGTAAGAACCCATACCAGAGATTTATGGTTTATTCTTTCCAGTGTTGGAACAGTTTTATCCAGTATTATGATATTAACCGGTTTTTTCTCCTGAAATGCCCATCGGAAGAAATTTATTGCCGGTAGTATCAATATAATAACCAGGATAATAATTACAATAATTAAAGGCTTTTTCATATTGTAAAATATATTTGAAAAGATTCAAATACTATAAACTTCTGTTATAATCAATAAAACAAATAATTTAACTGTTAAAAATATTAATTTATTTTTTCATACAAAATAAATTTTCTCCAATTTAGTAAAAAATAATCAACAAATAAATTATTAATTGTAATGATAAGATAGTTTTATCCTATATCTATATATATTAAAAATTCTTATTATATATTTATAATCAGTACATTAGCTTTTATTTTATAGTTATATAATTATGTCTCCTCAGAGCAATTTATTAAATAAATTTTATCAATGATATTATCGCTTTGGTTATTTTTATTAAATCACTACTTATATAAGAATAACATATAAATTTTCGAAAAAGTTGCATCACAGGCAATGTTAATAATTTTATTTAACAATTATTCAATCGAAATAAGTCTATGCCCTTTTTATTAACTTTACGCAAAAGATATTAACATGCTTGCAAATCAACCTCTTGCTGAAAGAATGAGACCTACTGATCTTGACGATTTTGTTGGGCAGGAGCATCTTGTGGGAACGGGTGCAATACTTCGGAAAGCAATTGATTCCGGAAAAATTCCATCTTTTATTTTATGGGGTCCTCCGGGAACAGGCAAGACCACAATTGCAAAAATTATTGCAAACAGATTGAAACGGCCTTTCTTTCAGCTTAGTGCAGTACATTCAGGAGTAAAGGATGTAAGAGACACAATTGAAAAAGCGAAGAAACAACAGTTTTTTGACAGACCAAATCACATATTGTTTATTGATGAAATACACAGATTTAACAAATCGCAACAGGATTCACTTCTGAGCGCAGTGGAACAAGGGATTATTACTCTGATAGGTGCAACAACGGAAAATCCCTCTTTCGAAGTTATTTCCCCTCTCCTTTCCCGTTGTCAGGTTTATATTATGAATCCTTTGACGGACGAAGATTTGTTAAAGCTTATTGAGAGGGCTCTTAAAAAAGATATTTACCTTTCAAAGTATAATATTTCAATTAAAGAAAATGAGGCTTTATTGAAGTTTGCAGGAGGTGATGCGCGAAAACTGTATAATGCAATCGAGCTGGTTGTTTCATCTGAAGCCGATAAAGGGGAGGCTGAAGAAATAACAATAACCAACGAAAAGGTTCAAAACATTGTGCAAAAGAAGATGGCGCTATATGATCGCGCAGGAGACCAGCATTATGATATTATATCGGCTTTTATCAAGTCACTAAGAGGCAGCGATCCCAATGCCGCAGTATACTGGCTTGCAAGAATGGTTGAAGGCGGCGAGGATCCACTATTTATTGCCAGGAGGATGGTTATTCTTGCCGCGGAAGATATCGGACTGGCCAATCCCAACGCCTTGTTGATGGCGCAGACATGTTTTGAAGCGGTCAATGTAATAGGCTGGCCCGAATCGAGGATAATCCTTTCTGAGGCAGCAATTTACCTTGCTACATCGCCAAAGAGCAATTCATCCTATATGGCAATAGAAAATGCACAGAGTAAAGTAAAAGAGTCAGGCGATCTGCCTGTGCCGCTACATCTGAGAAATGCCCCGACATCATTTATGAAAAATCTCGGATATGGTAAAGATTATAAATATGCTCATAGTTATAAGGGAAATTTCGTCCAGGATGATTTCCTTCCGGAAGAAATAAGAAAGACCATATTTTATGAGCCTGGAAATAATCAAAGAGAGAATGATATCAGAAAAAGGCTTTCGAATCTCTGGAAAGAATACTATAAATATGATAAATAAAAATATTAGATTCTTTCAATTAATTTTTTATTTTTACCTGTTTCAGATAAGTCTTGAAGATACCGGGCCTTAAATATTATGAAACCGGCAATTTCCTGTTAATTGCAGGACCTTGTGTAGTTGAAGGCAGAGAAGTAATTTTTACAACTGCCTCTCGTCTTTGTGAGCTTGCCGACAAATATAAGATACCGTTTATTTTCAAATCATCTTACCGTAAGGCCAACAGATCGAGATTTGATTCGTTTGCCGGTATTGGAGATATTCCTGCTCTCGAAATACTGGCCGAAGTAAGAAAAAAATTTTCCGTTCCTGTCATAACCGATATTCACAATCCGGATGAAGCAGACATTGCAGCAAAGTATGTTGATGTTATTCAAATCCCTGCTTTTTTGTGCAGGCAGACCGACTTGCTTGTTGCCGCAGCGAAAACGGGTAAATGTATTAATATTAAAAAAGGGCAGTTTTTATCCGGTTATGCAATGAAGTTTGCAGTCGAAAAAGTAATCGAAGCCGGAAATAAAAACATAATGCTTACCGAACGGGGGAACACATTCGGCTATCAGGACCTTGTAGTTGATTTCAGGAATATTACTATAATGAAAAAGACAGGATTCCCTGTAATAGTTGACCTAACCCATTCCCTTCAGCAACCAAACCAGCCGGACGGTGTCAGCGGAGGAATACCAGAAATGATTGAGACTATTGGAAGAGCTGCAATAGCTGTAGGGGCAGATGGAGTTTTTATTGAAACTCACCCCGAACCTGCAAAAGCGCTCTCTGATGGTTCTAATATGCTTAAGCTTTCGGATATGGAATCACTTATTTTAAAATTATTGGCTTTAAGAAATACTATCAATTCTTTCACTAAAAAATAATTAAACAATCCAAATCATGAAAAAAACGACTTTAACCTTTTTGTTTTTAACATCATGCGCTTTAATAACCAATGCACAGACACTCGAAGAAATAGTAAATAAACAGTCGCAGGCGCTAAAGGAAAATAAATATAATGAAATACAAACTTTGAAGATTACAGGCAGTATGAGCCAGTCGGGATTAACCATGACAATGACTACTTATTATAAAGCCCCAGACAAATCGAGAGTTGTTATTTCATTCAATGGTCAGGATATTATTCAATTATATGACGGGAATAAAGGATATTTGATTAATCCCATGACAGGAAATAACAACCCTCAGGAGCTTCCTGCAGAGCAGGCTGCTAATATGAAAAACAACAGTACATTCAAGAGTCCCCTTTCGCGTTATTTTCACGAAAAGAAACTGACTCTTGAAGGAACAGAGAATTTAGACGACAAACCGGCTTTCAAAATCAAAGTCGTTGATGGTGGAAATACATTTTATTATTATATTGACAAATCTACCTGGCTGCCTGTAAAAATTACTGCTGTTTCACAGGGTATTAATATTGACACGTATCAGGAGTGGGCTGAAATGAGCGGTGTTATTCTTCCAAAAGTTACAAGGACATCGGCCGGAAATATCGAAATAGTAATAAATCTGGAAAAAGCAGAAGTAAATATTCCGCTGGACGATTCTCTTTTCAAAATCTGATGAAAATGAAATCAGGAAGAAGTGTTTAACGCTTCTTCCTGATTTTTTTCAGCCGACCTATAAGCCGGGTTCTGTAAGGATTCATATTTCTGCGAAAGAAGACTGAACCCTTTTTCCATCATTTATCTTGCCCAGTCATTACTGACTGAGTCATACGACCTACCCCCCGGCATTGGACGAGCAGCCCTCAATCGCCGGTATACATGGTCTTTCAACCCATAAGGTGCACGACTTCCACTGTCACCAGCAGAACCGGTGAGCTCTTACCTCACCTTTTCACCCTTATTCCCTTTACCCTCCTTTCGGTAAGGCCCAAGGAAACGGTTATTTTCTGTTGCACTTCTATACCCTCGCGGATATCTCCCTGTTAGGAAGTATGGTGCTCTGTGTTGCCCGGACTTTCCTTTCCGCCAACCGGCGGAACGATGGAACGGTCTGCTAAAATGCAAATTTAATAATTTAACGGTTAAAAAGCAATTAGATTAAAATAAATTGACATTAAATACATTCGTAAAATTCATAACTTTGCAGAGATTGTATATTCCTCATTTACGTTCTGCTGTTGCTTTTGCCAACTGTGCCTATTCTGACGGTTGGCAGACTTTGAATCAGGTTGATGGAGCTGAACTGTTACAGACTAAGATAGCACAGTAATACTGATTATTAAAAAAGTGAAAAATATAGTTTTAAATTCTGACCAAAACCTTAGAATTCCGGACATCAAAGAATTCTCATATAATCTGCCTCGTGATCGCATTGCATTTTATCCATTGCCGGAAAGGGATATGTCAAAACTGCTCATATATAATAAAGGTATAATATTGGAAAACGTATTCCAAAATATATTTGAGTATTTACCTGAAAACAGTGGTATTGTCTTCAATAATTCGAAAGTAATAAAGGCCAGGTTTCTTTTTGAAAAAGAAAGTGGCGGCAAGATCGAGGTATTATGTCTTGAGCCATTAACTCCAATAGATCCTTATAAGTCGTTAATGTCGAGAGAGCCTGTTGAATGGAAATGTATTATTGGAAATCTTAAGAAATGGAAAAAGGGTGTAATCAGATGTGGTTTTTTTTCTGAGAATAAAGCATACAATCTTTATGCAGACAGGATTGGCAGTGAAGATGGAGAAGTATGGAGGGTCAGATTCAATTGGGATTCAGATGATTTGAATTTCGGCCAGGTTATCGAGCTTGCAGGTCATGTCCCGCTTCCACCGTATATAAAAAGAACTGATGAACCTGAAGACCGTTTAAGGTATCAGACAGTTTATTCCAGAATTGAAGGTTCGGTTGCAGCTCCAACTGCCGGTTTACATTTTACTCAGGAACTGCTGGAAAAGGCACAAAAAAAATCCATGGAACAAATTGATATTACTTTGCACGTCAGCGCAGGAACTTTTTTGCCGGTAAAGGAAAATAATATTGCAAAGCATGAAATGCACCGGGAATTTTTCTCAGTTGGAGCAGATTCGATTGAACGGCTTTTAAAAATATCAAATAGCCATTCCCATCTTGTTTCTGTTGGCACAACTTCAATGCGGGCTCTTGAAAGTATTTACTGGGCAGGGGTTAAACTAAGCAAGAATTATGACGTTGAAACAGACGATTGCATCAATATAGGCCAGTGGGAGCCATATTACAATGATATACGAATAAATGCCTCTGAATCTCTTGAAGTTCTGCTCGACTGGATGGCAAAAAAAAGAATTTCAACTTTAAGGGCTTCAACCAGACTGATAATTGTTCCGGGGTACAGGTTCATGATTCCGGATATTCTTATAACGAATTTTCATATGCCTGAAAGTACCTTGTTGTTGCTGGTTGCGGCATGGATCGGAACTGACTGGAAAAAGGTCTATGAATATGCGCTTCGCAAGAATTTCAGGTTTTTAAGTTACGGCGATTCTTCCCTTCTTTTCAGGAATATCGTGACATAAAATATAAATGAGTTTTTGATTTTAAATTGATTTTTTATTACTTGCCGCCAAAATTTTTCTTATGAATGAGAAAAAATTAATGGATCAGATAAGCGCCATATTCGGGATATTTATGACTTTTTTTTATATAATTGTAGGACTTTTTTTGATTCTTGCAAAAACTCTTTATTACATTGATCCGGTTCTAAGAAAAATTGTCGGATTTTCTTTTCTTTTTTACAGTTTATACAGAGGGTACAGGGCATATCTGAAAATAAAAGAAGCTTTCTTTTCCTGACTTGAAGAGAGGAAAGCAAAATTGAATTCTAAGGAATCCATTTCAGGCAGGAATGAAAATAACTTTGCAGACTGTTGGCATATTCTTTGCAATATTACGAATATGGAATATACAGAATTGGTTAAAATAAAAAGTTATTACTATGAAAATAGTAGAAGATATTCAAATTTTTTTTATTATTGCATGCCGTTTTTTATTATCGAAATGCAGATTTTTTTTCATGAATTGTTTTTCTGAGATAAGAGCCGGGAAAATAATATTTTTAACTGTTGCAGCAATATTTATGGTTTCCTGTACAAGCAGAGGAAAGGTTGATTTTCCGACTGATACTCCGACAAGCGGTAGTATAAAGATACTTGTGGATGATTCTTTCAAACCCTTGTTAGATGCTGAAGTAAATGTTTTTACGAGTCTTTATAACAATGCCAGAATAACACCAGTATATAAGCCGGAAGTGGATGTGGTTAATGACTTTATGAATGATTCGGCAAAAGTGATGGTTACGAGCAGAAAACTGACTGATGATCAGATAAAATTTCTGCGTGATACTCTGGTTATAGCAAGAACAACAACTTTTGCAATTGATGCTATTGCTCTCATTATTAACAAGGAGAATCCTGATTCGCTTTTCTCCTATAATGAAGTTCGCGACATTTTCACCGGGAAAATTTCCGAATGGAAGCAGATTAATCCTGATTCGCGGTTAGGAAAAATAAGGGTTATTTTCGACAATGCAAAATCGGGGAATATAAGGTATTTCAGAGAAAAATTCGATTACCAGGATCCTCTTCCAAAAAATTTTTTTGCAGTAAACTCGAATCCTGAGGTTATAAACTTTATTGAAAAAAATAAAGATGCCATTGGAATTTTAAGTGTAAACTGGATAAGTGATAAGGATGATTCGCTGAGCTTGAGTTTTACTAAACGAGTAACAGTGGCTGCGATATCTGTTCCTTATATTGATGAAACGTCATATTACAGGCCTCAACAGGGATTCATTTATAATAAATCATACCCTTTTA
>CAZIRN010000003.1:19745-44176 GCA_964541495.1 uncultured Rikenella sp.
TTTTACCAGAGAAGTGTATATGATAAAGAGAGAAAGTCATGTCGGGCTTGGCTCAGGTTTTATTAACTGGGCATGTGCTGAACAGGGTCAGAGAATTGTACTTAAATCAGGCATTGTACCTGCGACTATGCCAATCAGGCTAGTTCAGATAAAACAATGAATTTAAAGTCTATTAGCAAAAGACTTATTAATTTTAATTTTGTATATTAACAAATATTAATAAACTTCATAAAAAAGGAACAATGAAACGTGCACTTTTAAAAACAGGATTTTTAATTACATCCATTGTATTTCTGGTTTTTTCAAATATTTGCATCCTCAAAGGACAGGATCTTAACACTGCTCTTTCCTACACAAGAAGTGAAGCATACGATAAAGCTGCAGAAGTGTATAAACAGCTTATTGAGAAAGAACCAAGCAATGCTAAATACTATTTTTATTTTGGGGAGAATTGGCTTCTCGATTATTTTTCTGATACTATATCCAACTCTCTTCAAGTATATACCAGAGAGGCGAAAGCACTATTTGAAAAAGGAGTAAGTGTTAATCCGGGTGAACCTTTGAATTATGTGGGCCTGGCAAAAGTAGCTTTCTATAACAGAGACTATAAGACTGCTGATGAAATGAGGGCAAAAGCCAGAAGTTTTCTCCTTCCATATAAGAATATAAAGAAAATAAATCCCCCGGCAAAGGATTATGCTTTCACGCTTGCAAAACTTGCCGAATCATATATAACGGAGAAGTTTACAGTTGATACTTCAAAGGCTCTACCTCTCATTCGTGAAGCTCTCAGGATAGATTACAAGAATAAAGATATATATCTTATTGCAGGAGATATTTATAATCTGGTGCTTGATGGTTCTAATGCAATAAAGAACTATAATTTAGCTCAGGATTATGATCCGACTTCACCTACTGCCACCATGAAGATTGGAAGCATATATGTAAAGGCAAAAAATCTGAATGCAGCCATACCATATTTTGAAAGGGCTATTGAACTGGATCCGAATTTTGCACCAGCTTACAGGGAACTTGGCTCTTTATACTCGATGGCACGAAAATATGATCTGGCAAAAAAGTATTATGAAAAATATCTTGAGCTTACAAAAGGTAATATTCCTGCAAAAATTGCTTACGTAAGGTCACTATACTATGCAGGTGAATATGATGAAGTAATTAAGAATGTTGATGAAATTTTTGCCGTTGACAAATCCAAAGCTTATCTTAATCGTCTTGCAGCTTATTCCTGTTACGAAAAAAAGAATCCGGATTATGATAAAGCTTTGAAATATATGGAAACTCTTTTTGAAACAGTTTCACCCGATCTTTTAATAAAGAGAGACTATGTATATCTGGCAAAAATATTACTTAAAAAGAATCAAAACTATGTTAATCTGCTTAATGAAAGAGATAAGCTGAAAGCTCAGCTTGAAAATGAAAGGACAAGGTATAACAGGGCTTCAAATGCTGCAGAAAAATCTAAGATTAAGCCTGCTGTTGACACTATAAATACCAGGCTTACAAGAATTAATGACCGGATAGCAATGGCCGAACAAGAGATAAACAGAGCATTTGATGCTTACCAAAAGGCTCTATCATTTGAATCTGAGGATGCTTCTCTGATTAACGAAATTGCATTGAACTATTACAATTTCAGGAGATATGAAGATGCGGCAAAGATGTGGTCAAAGCTTATCGCCCTAGGCAGAAAGGACATAAATGATTATATGCAGGTGGGCAGAGCATACTATGTGGGCGGAAATTTCAAAGCAGCTGATTCAATTTTCAATATTGTCATTGGAATTCAATCAGATTATCTTCCGGCACATTTGTATATTGCCAGAGCATATTCAAAGATGGAAGCCGATCCCAAAGAAGGCCTTGCAAAATCAAAGTTTGAAAAAGTAATTCAGATTGCATCGGTTGATTCATTGAAAAATGAATCTGAAATGATTGAAGCTTTCACGTATTTGGCATATCATTATCTGTTGAATGATGATTATGGCAAGGCAAGGGAATATTATTCTCGCATGATTGAACTTAATCCGAACAATATGGAAAATAAAACGCGCGGATATTCGGGTCTTTCCCAGATTGATATAAGAATGGCTGTAAATGAAAAAACACTTGAAGGGAAGCTACCCTACCTCGCAAGAGCAGAAGAAAATTTAAAGAAGATTCTTGCCTATGATCCGGAAAACGAAGTTACAAAATCATCTCTTAAATGGACTCAGGATTATGAGGCCTCAATCAGGAAAGGTATAAATCCCAATGAGCTTAAAGGATTTGTAAGAAGTTCTTCAGGACAGCCTATAGCCAATGCTTCAGTCAGGATAAAGGATACTGCTGCAGAAACATACACAAATACCAAAGGTGAATTTAAATTTGAAATACCTCAAGCATCGGAAGCACTTATTATAAGTGCCCCGGGGTTCCAGACTAAGGAAATACCCATTACAAGGCCATTGAAACCGCTGACTATTATACTTGAAAAGTAAAAACTTCAGTCTCAGTTATGAAATAAATAAAAAATTATAAGCTGTAATAAAGATTTAAGAAAAAATAAATAGAATAAAGAATTCTAAAGTATGATTTAAAAATTAATAATACGATTTTGGAATATTAAGCAATTATAATATATATTTGCATTTTATTTAATTTAATTAAACTTTTAAAAAAATTCTTAACCTAAACAACAGAGATAAAATGAGTAAACAAGGAAGTTCATTTAAAGATGCGTTGCAAAGTATATTCGCAACCAGTGTTATTCTAATTGCCTTTTTAGTATCCCTTTATTTGTATTCGCAAGTAATGGGAGATCCGGTAAACTTTGAAGGTGGTAATCCTCATGGCACTCCCCTTCAGGGCAATTATCTCGGAATTATTTATAAAGGCGGATTTATTGTCCCTCTGCTTATGACCTGCGTTATGGTTGTTATTATCATGGCCATCGAAAGGTATTTTACCCTAACAAGGGCTAAAGGTAAAGGCAGACTTAGTGTTTTTGTACGCAAATTACAGACTCTTATGGCAGAAGATAAGATTGAGGAAGCCATTGAAGAATGTGACAGGCAGAGAGGTTCGCTTGCAAATGTTATGAAGGCCGGATTAATCCGTTACCGTGAGCTTCAAAATGACAAAACGCTTATGAAAGACCAAAAAATTCTTTCAATCCAGAAGGCTTTTGAAGAAGCTACAGCACTTGAATTACCTATGCTGGGGCGTAACATGGTGTTCTTTGCAACACTTGCACCAGGTACAGTGCTTATTGGTCTTATCGGAACAGTACTCGGTATGATCCGTGCATTTGCCGCTTTAGCTATGTCAGGTGCTCCTGATGCACTTGGTCTTGCAACAGGTATTTCAGAAGCTCTTGTCAACACAGCATTTGGTATTTCCGGTTCCGTTCTTTCCCTGTTCGCATATAACTATTTTTCAAATATGGTTGATAACTTTACATTTAAAATTGATGAAGCCGGATTCAGTCTGACCCAGACTTTTGCAGCATCATTAAAGAGTTAAAAAATCAGACAGGATTTATCTTTTGGTTTAAACCAGTAAATAAAACCAACGATGCCAAAAATCAAACTACCAACAAAACAACCTTTTATCGACATGACGCCGATGGTTGATTTGTTTTCGTTACTGCTTGTATTTTTTATACTTACGGCAACCTTCAGACAGAATGAACCGGCTCCTGTTGATACGCCTTTCTCCATAGCAGAAAAACCTATACCTGATTTTAATAATATGACTATCGTTATATCAAATGATAATCGTATTTTTTTCAATGTTGACAACGGACCTGATACATTACTTAAATTCAGACCAAAAATTCTTGCAGAGGTAGGTAAATACTATAATATTGAATTTACTGAAGATGAACTGAGGACTTTTGAAAAATTTCCAACCTCAATTGGAGTTCCTATAGAAAAAATGAAAGAATTTCTCAATGCAACCGATAAAATGCAAAGAGATGCACTTCAGACAGGAATTCCTACTGATTCACTCAATAATCAGCTTGCAACATGGATACTTTGCACAAGGAAGGTTAATCCAAATGTTGTTGCAAGCATAAAGGGAGATGCAAAAATTGAATATCCGATAGTCAAAAAAGTACTTGATATACTTCAGGATAAAAACGTCAACAGGTTTAATCTGGTTACGAATCTGGAAGCAGTAAAAATAGAAGAAGAAACAATACAATAGTAAAATGGCAGATATAGGTGCACAAGAAACTCCGAAAAAAGGCGGAAAAAAGACTCTCAAAAAGAGAGTAGTCCGCATTGATATGACGCCAATGGTTGATCTGATGTGTCTTCTGATTACTTTCTTCATGCTTACAACGGCCTTTAGTAAGCCTAAGATAATGGAAATAGTTCTTCCTGAAAAAATCAAAAGCGAAAAAGAAAAAGTTGAAGCTCCAAAGATTGCAAAAAGCCGTACTTTGAATGTTATACTTGGCCCTGAAAATAAAGTTTTATGGTATACTGGAATGGTTGAAGACACTAAAAACCCTCCTCCATTGCAAGTTACAGATTTCGGCCCAAATGGTATCCGTCAGCTTCTTCTTGAAAGAAACAGGGCTCTTTTCAGAAAGATAGACCAGTTCAACAAAGATGTTATTTCAGGAAAGATTAACATAAAAAGGGATTCTCTTGAGGCTGCTATTCGTCAACTTAAAAATGAAGATGATACAGGACCTATAGTTCTTATAAAAGCGTATAAAAAATCTACTTATGGGAACTTTGTCGACATCCTTGATGAAATGTCCATTGTAGGAATAGCCCGTTATGCAATTGTTGACATTAGTTGGATTGAAGAGCAGATGGTTGAGAAGACTCTCGGCATAACTCCTGAACCAGTGAAAAATAAATAACCATAAATTATCAGGATTATGGCAAAAGAAAAGATAGAAGCTCCAAATTTCGATGAGATAATATTCGAAAAAAGGAACAAGGAATACGGTGCATATCTCCTTCGGAAAAAATACCCCAGGTATTTGACTATAGGGATGATAATTGGCATCGTTGTAACCAGTTCTATAATAGTTGGCCCTTATATAAATGCGAAAGCAACAGAGAGTCAGAAGAAACATGTTGAAAGGACAGTTGAGATTAAACTGGAAAATCTTGAACAACCGGAAAATATGGTTGAACCGCCTCCACCACCTCCACCACCTCCACCAAGTGAAGTTACTGAAGTCGCAAAATATGTTGCTCCTGTTGTCGTTGATACAGTCAGACCTGAAGACGTTAAAAGGCTTATGACTGTGGACGAAGCTAAAATAGAAGTTAGAAATGAAGATGTCGGAGCAGTAATAGAAGTTGTTGAAGAAGTACAGGAAGAGGTAAGGGAAGAAGAAGCTCCAACCGAAGTATTTGTGGTCGTTGAAGAAATGCCTTCATTCCCTGGCGGTGATAAAGCATTGATGGATTTTATCAATGCCAACATTCAATATCCTGAAATAGCTAAGGAAAACAATATCCAGGGAACAGTTACTGTAAGATTTTGTGTAACTTATAAAGGAACTATTGACCAGGTTTCAGTTTTAAGAGGAGTTGATCCTTCTCTCGACCAGGAAGCAATAAGAGTTATCAAAATGCTTCCACCGTGGAAACCAGGAAAACAAGGTGGCAAACCAGTTAATGTATGGTATGTATGGCCTATTAAATTTGTGTTACAATAAAGAATCTTAAAATAAAAAAGGGCTCCTTCTGAAGCCCTTTTTTATTTTCAATATTTTCAATTCATTTCTTTTCGCAACAATTCAGTAAATTTAATAATATCCTCTTCCTTTGTATCCCAGTTAGTCATCAGACGGTATTCAGACTTCATTTCATCCCATGAATAGAAAAAATATTCTTTCTGTAACCTCAATGCTACTTCGGAGGGTAAAATTACAAAAACGCCGTTTGCCTGAACAGGCTGAGTCACGGTTAAACCCTTAATATCATTAATTCGTTCAAAAAGTAGTTGTGCCATTTCATTTGCATGTTGTGCCATTTCGAACCAGAGGTTATTCCTGAACCATGCAATATATTGTGCAGCTATAAATCTCATTTTCGATGCAAGCTGCATCCCCTGTTTTCTTAAGTATTTGAAATCATCCGATAATCCTCTTTTCAGAAAGCAAACAGCATCGCCGAACATCATGCCATTCTTTGTTCCTCCAAAGGAAAGGACATCAACTCCTACGTCGGATGTAAAAGCCCTGAACGGAATTCCCAGTGATACGGCTGCATTTGCAATTCGAGCTCCATCCATGTGAAGAAGCATATTATGATTATGAGCGTATTCTGCCATTACTTTGATTTCATCAGGTCTATATACTGTGCCCATTTCAGTTGACTGTGTCACAGAAATAACCTTAGGTTGTGAATGATGCTCAAACCCAAAACCATGTATATGCCGTTCTATTATATCAGGTGTTAGTTTACCATCCGGCGTATCGGCGGTAAGAACTTTACATCCTGCGAATTTCTCTGCTGCCCCACACTCGTCCTGCACTATATGGGCCGTATATGCAGTGATAACTGAATTCCAAGAACGTGAAACGGCTGAGATCCCAAGTACATTTGCGCCCGTGCCATTAAAAACGAAAAATACTTCAGTGTCGTCACCCAGATGTTCCTTGAATAAACTTTCTGCCCGGTTTGTATATGCATCGGCACCATAAGAAAGAGTATGACCCTTATTAGCTGCAATTATCTCCTCTAAAATAGCAGGATGAATTCCGGAATTATTGTCACTTGCAAATCCTTTAATAATAGTATCCATCTTATTAATTGAAAACTATCAATTAAAAAACGCAAATAATATTATAAATTATTAATTATCTGATTCTTGAGCCTTTAACTGCAAAAAAGGTAATATAAGCATAATAAACAAACATACAGCATAAAGCAGCAATAAGACCTATGCTTCTTTGGATACTTCCCATCATTATGGGAAGTATTGCAGCTCCTATAACAGAAGTAGCAATTACACCTGAACCTATTTTTGAATGTGGGCCAAGGTCCTCAAGAGCAAGATTATAAATGCAAGGCCACATAATTGAATGCATCAAACCTGTTCCGAGGAATAATACAAGAGCAACCTGACTCATTCCTGCCGATCCAAGAATCAGTGAAAGTAAAAACATTCCGGCTGCAAAAACTGTATTGAAACCCAACATTGACCTTGCCGTAAATTTGCGTAATATAAAAATACCTGCAATACGACCTACCATAAGCCCAGCCCAGTAATATGCCAGTAATTTTGTTCTCATCTCACCATCAAAGTCAAACCCAAGTTTTGCCGAATAATCTGCAAAAAAACTTGGAATTCCAATTTCTACTGCCATATAAAAGAAAATAGCCAGTGACCCCAGCCAGAGGTGAGGATATTTATAAGCGCTTGATTTATATTTTTTCTCTTCACCGCCGGTCATTTCACCTTCTTTTATTTCAGGTAGCCGAAGGAAAAACATTATAATTACAATTATCAGGGTGACTATTCCTATACCAGCAAAAGGCCCTTGAACGGCTTTTGGATCGGCAGAGGCACCGGTACTTGAAGACACAATCAGCATCGAAACGAAAATAGGCGCAATTACTGTTGCCAGTGAATTAAGTGCATTGGTGAGAGTAAGCCGGCTTGCAGCTGTTTCAGGTTTTCCGAGTGCATTCACATAAGGATTTGCTGCAACTTGCAATATAACCACACCAATTGCAAAAACTGAAACTGCACTTAAAAAACCATAGTAGCCAAGAGTTACACCCGGAATACAAAGGAAAAAGCCCAGGCTTACAAGGCCCAGTCCTGTCAGCACGCCATTCTTATAACCAATGCGGTTAAGAAGATAGCCTACTGGAATTGAAAGGATGTAAGCCCCATAAAAAAAGGTATTGGGCAATTGTTTTTCAACTTCATTAAGTTTGAAGGCATCCTTCAGATAATTAATTAACGAATTATTCATCGTTGTGATAAAGCCAAGAAGGAAAAAAAGTATGGCCATCACAATCAGAGGAAAGAGGTAATTATTTTTATTTGTCGTCATATCTTTAGTATTTGTTAAGTTTATAAATTACAGAAAAAACATTTTCTAATTCACTCCGAATTTATGGATAACAACGTGTTTATATTCTTCGTCTTTGTTTAAAATAACAGAAGGGAAATGAGGCTTGTTAATTGAATCTGGAAAATATTGGGTTTCAAGACAAAAGGCCCAGCGTCTGCCATATATTTTTCCTTCTTTTCCTTTTTCATTATCAACCCAGTTTGCGGTATAAAACTGAACTCCAGGTTGTGTTGTGTAAATTTCCATCATTCTTCCTGAAGCAGGGTCTCTTGCTATAGTAGCGAGGTCAAGAACTCCGGTACGATGGTTCAAAACCCAGTTATGGTCGTAACCTGCACCAAATTTTAGTTGTTCATAATCATTATCAATAAATAATCCGATTTTTCTTGGAACTGTAAAATCCATTGGTGTACCTTTTACATTTAATATTTCGCCTGTTGGAATTGAGGTCTCATCTACAGGTGTGAAAAATGCACCGTTTATCATTAATTCATGATTATAAATATTTCCCGATCCTTCACCTGCCAGGTTGAAATAAGAATGAGAAGCCAGATTGACAATAGTCGTCTTATCGGTTATTGCAAAATAATTAAGCCGAAGCTCGTCATTATCTGTCAGTGTATATTTGACCGATACTTTGAGGTTTCCTGGATAACCCTCTTCCCCGTCAGCCGAAAAATATTCAAGTGTGACAGATGAAGGAGAGTTATTTACTGTGTCCCATACCACTTTACTGAAGCCTTTTATCCCGCCATGAAGGTGATTAGGACCACTATTAGTTGCAACGGAATATTCTTTACCTTCAATCTTAAATTTTCCACCTGCAATACGGTTTGCACAGCGGCCGCATATTGCACCCATATAAGGGCTATTGCCTTTAATATATTCCGCAGCAGTGTCATATCCCTGAACAATATCTTCTATTTTCCCGTTACGGTCGGGAACAAACAAGCTTACAAGTATTGCACCATAATTTGTAATCTGAGCAATAAGGCCGTTTTTATTTTTCAGTGTATAGAGGTCAACAGGTTTACCCGAATATACATTCCTGAATGATTCTTCATTAATTATCTTCATTGTTTTGCGCTGTAAAAATCTATATTAAGTAATCATTAATTCAAAATTCCACAACACCTGCTCCCTGATGCCGAATAAAAAGGTTATGGCAGGATCCTTTTCCAAAGAAATGTTCAAGCGTATTAACATACTTTTCAAGCAGATTGTGAGGTACAAATGCCTGTATTGTTCCTGCAAATCCTCCTCCATGGACACGCCATGCTCCTTGTCCTTTTAGCACCAGTTCACTTAAAGCCAGGGCGAGTGATACTCCTTGCTCTTTTACGTTGCTTACAGTGTATATATTTTGATTATACATAAATGAACTATAACCTGAATCAACAACCATATTGAGAAATGCTTTGAAGTCGTTTCTTTCAAGTGCGGCCACCTGATCGACAACGCGCTGATTATCGCCGAAGAAATGGATTGCCCTGAGAATTGCACGATCTCCAACTTTTTCACGTATTTTCGGTGCAACTTCAAGCACTTTTTCAAGAGTTGTCTGGCGAAGAACTTTGGCTCCCACTTCAGCGGCTACAGCTTTCATGTCTACAGGCAATGAAGCATATTCTTCATTAAGGTCGGCATGAGTTCCTCCTGTATCGGTTATTACCAGAGAGAATCCTGTAGTAGTAAAATCAAAGTTTACCTTTTTTACTATGGGCTTTGATGGATTTTCGAAATCAATTGTAATAAGTCCGCCCATTGCGCATGCTGTCTGGTCCATTAATCCACAAGGCTTTCCAAAGTAATTATTTTCAGAGTATTGTCCTACTAATGCATTTTCAATAGGGTCAATTTTCCCTTTATTAAAAAGCCTGTTAATAATAGCACCTATAAGGACTTCAAAAGAAGCAGAAGAACTTAGCCCTGAGCCTTTAGGAACCCCTCCATCAATGCAAGCGTCAAAACCGCCAATATTATAGCCAAGTTCTTTAAAACGCGCACATATTCCTCTCACAAGGGCAGCAGAAGTATAATTCTCATTTGCTTCGGGTTTAAGAGAGGAGAGATTTACCTCAAATTTCGGGTATCCTTCTGAAAATATCCTGATCACGTTCGAATTATTCCTGGCAGCAACAGATACATTATCAAGGTTTACTGCCCCTGCTAAAACACGTCCCCAGTTATGGTCGGTATGATTGCCTCCTATTTCAGTCCGTCCGGGAGAAGTAAAAAACTCGAGGTCTGCTTTGCCACCATATACATTTTCAAATTTATTCAAAAGCCGGATATATCTTTCGGCATGACGTTTCAACTCATTTGAATCATTACCATATAATTCACGGAAAACAGTATTATTCCCCTCATTGATTTTATTAATTAATATTTCTTTTGCTGGCATAAAACTTATTATTAAAGTAATTAGACAAAATAAATTTTTTCTGTAAACATGTAAAAATTGAAGTTGCTCAGTTAATAGGTTATTATTTTTAATTTATTTATGTTTACTTCCAATAAGTGCGAAAAATACAATATATATGTAGCAGATTATTGGAAGAATAAATGCAAATTTTACACCAAGTCCGTCTGCAATGAGGCCCATCAAAACCGGTATTACGGCTCCGCCTACGATAAGGGTATTAATCAATCCGGAAGCCATACTTAGTTCTGCTTTGTCGAGTCCGTCAACTCCCAGTGCAAAAATATTCGGGAACATTATCGAGTTAAAGAAGCCTACTGACAAACCCACCCAGAGTATCAAATTACCGCTACCTGACATGACAGTTACAAGGAGAAGTGCAGCAATGACTCCGAAGACAGCAAGTGATTTGTTGGCTTTACCCTTTCCAAGTTGCATTGCCAGGTAATTTACTACGGCAATTACGGCGAAGATCAGGCCATCGGTTATCTGACGGCGTACGAACCAGCCGACGAACAATGCCAGTAAAATAACAAGCAGTGCATACAGATATTTTTTTGATTTTTCAACATTCGAAAGCATAAATGAGCCGAAGAACCTTCCAACCATTGCACCTCCCCAGTACAACGCTATAATCATAGCGGCTTCCGACTGAAGCATGTTCAGTGCTTCCTGAAAATAACGCTGGAGCATTGCAGCAGTACCGACTTCTGCTCCCACGTAACAGAAAATACCTATTGCACCTAAAACTACATGAGAATATTTCCAGACACTTTTTCTCTCCTCACCTTGAGTGGGAATAACAGGCAGTTTTAGAAAATAAATTGCAATTGCGATTGCCAATACTACAATAGCGATAACGAGGAAAGGAGTTGTAGGCAACGAATTTGCAGTTTCAGCCTGACTCAGAGCTGCGTTGGCCGCTGTTTTGAAAATAAACAGTCCGGCAATAAGCGGCGCAATGTATGTGGCAATTGAATTTAGTGCCTGCGTAAGGTTAAGTCGTCCGGATGCGGTCTCTGATGGCCCGAGTGCCGTGACATAAGGATTTGCAGCTACCTGAAGAAAAACAACGCCGCCGGCCATAACGAAAATGGCAAATAAAAAGAACGGGAAGGATAATGCTTTTGCAGCTGGAAAGAATAAAAAACTCCCCACTCCTACCATAACCAGTCCGAGAATTACACCACTTTTATAGCCAATTCTCTTTATTATACTCCCTGCAGCAAAGGAAAGCAAGAAATACGTGATAAAAAAAGCACCATTTACAAGCTGTGCCTGAAAATTAGAAAGCTCGAAAACCGCTTTAAATTTATCAGCAAGGGTAATGTTAAATGTGGTAACGAAACCGAACAGGAAGAAAATCATTCCCATAAAGGCCATTCCGATTACCTGTGTATTTTTCTGTTCTGTCATAGAATAAAAATATTAGTGAATATTAATACTTATCTTTTGGCGGCAGTAAATTTATATTTTAAAATCGATTTTCAAAGATATAAGGATTAAAAAAGTCTTAATTGTTAAAATTAGATACAATTTTAATAATCTATATTTGTATAAATTTTTTCTTGAATACAAGATATTTCATATTTATAACATTTAATGGCTCTGCCTATCACGGGTGGCAGATTCAAAAGAATTCTGTATCGGTGCAGGGAATAATCAATAAAGTTCTTTCCGACATCCTGAGAGAAAATATTTTTGTCACAGGAGCTTGCAGGACTGATACAGGAGTACACGCATCATATTTTTGCGGACATTTAGACAGTTCTCATAATGATCTGGACAAAAACGAAAATCTTTCAGATAAAATAAACAGTTATCTTCCGCGGGATATTGCATTAAATAAAATAATGAAAGTCAGGAATGACGCACATGCAAGGTTCAGTGCAATTTCAAGGACATACAATTATTTTATTATCCGGAAGAAAGATCCTTTTAAAATTGAAACTGCATGGTATTTTCCTCATAAAATTGATATTGTAATGATGAATCAGGCCTGTAGTGTGTTAATGCAACAATCTGATTTCACAAGCTTTGCCAAGCTCCATTCAAATACAAAAACGAATATCTGTAAAATTTTTTCCGCACAGTGGCATGAAGAAAGGAATCTTATTGTTTTCACTATTAAGGCCGACAGGTTTCTTCGGAACATGGTAAGAGCAATAGTCGGAACGATGATAGAAACAGGAACCGGGAAAATAACAATTAAAGAATTTGAAGAAATAATTGAATTACATAACAGATGCGGCGCCGGCAAATCAGCTCCGGCAGAAGGATTATTTCTGACTTATATTGAATACCCCGAAGATATATTTATTTAAACTGAAGGATCGTTCCATATCTGCCATGATTTTTCAGCCTGAAGTTTAAGCATTTCCAGCCCGTTAATTATACGGCATCCTCTCTTTTTTCCCTCTTTTAAAAAAAGAGTTTCGGCCGGGTTATAAATAAGGTCATACAAAATATGATCAGGAGTAAGTGCATGGTAAGGAATTTCGGGTTTTTTATCTGTTTCAGGGAACATGCCAAGTGGCGTTGTGTTAATAATAAGATGAGACGATGATACAAGTTCTTCCGTAACGTCATTATAAGTAATACAATTTTCTTTAATGTTACGGGATACAAAAATTACCGGAATTTTCATAGATGCGAGGACGTACGCAACTGCAGATGAACTTCCACCTGTTCCGAGTACGATAGCTTGTTTTACATTACTATCCAACACTGGTTTCAATGATTCTCTGAAGCCGTATATATCAGAGTTAAAACCTTTTAAAAATAATTTATCATTCCTGCGAATAATTTTAATCACATTGACTGCGCCGGCATTCGCAGCCTCTTCGTCAATCTGGTCAAGCAATCTGATGACATCTTTTTTAAATGGAATGGTAATATTTAGACCAAGTAAATTTGAAATTCCTTCAATCAAACCTGGAAGTTCATCAATACTTTTTATAGGATAATTTTTATAAGAAGCATCAATAATAGATTCATCCCTGAATTTTTCCAGAAAGTACTTTTCTGAAAATGAGTGTCCCAAAGGGTACCCGATCAGGCCAAATTGTCTCATGGAAAAATCAGAATAGTGAGAATAATAAATTTTAAATGGGGTAAAGCTACTTAATAAGATTTTCAGGAAGAAATTGGGAAAAGGTATCTCCTCTTAAACCGAGCCTTAACGTTTCTAAAGGAATAATTTCATTTGGAGGAATATTTCCAAGATTGACATTTTGGCCGAAGTGTTTAATAAACCATGTCTGTTGTGATTTCATAGGAGCTTCCCAAATCACATTTTCGAGCTTCACACTGGTTGAAATAGCGTCCACAACCGATTTATTTACCGACCCGTCATCGTTGTATATTCCTATAGTTCCCGATTCACGTGCTTCAGCTATTACTTTAACCGAACCAGCATCAAGTTCGGATTTCATCATTGAAACCCATTGTTCGGGAGTATAAATCACTTCCTTCTTTTTCGATCCCACTTCGGATATTACAGTAACAAACCTGGATAATTTATTGATATAATCGAGTTTTTTTGAATATTCAAGGTTATATGAACCATCTGATATTTCGACAAGATTGATTTCGTTTTCTTTAATTAGTCTGATAAAATCATCAAACATATTACGAATTATGAAAGCTTCAAACAGTGTGCCTCCAAGGTAAGGAATTACTCCGGCTTTTTTATATATTTTTATCTTTTTTTCACAGCCTGGCGTAATCAGAAAAGTGCCAAAGCCAAGTTTTACAAAATCGGTATATTCGCTTCCGACCGCCATAAAATTTTCTGCTTCGCTAACACTAAGTCCTTTGTCCATCACCATTGTAATCCCATACGTACGAGGTTTTGCAGGCCGGTCAGGCAAATAAGGGAGTATTTTTTTCATAAGCTGATTCTAAATTAGGTTGTTATTTTTCAAAACTTTTTTTATATTATTGTTAATTAGTAATTTAGGAAAGAACTCTACAAATTGCCCGAATATTTCCCTGTCCAGTTCCAAAGCTGCTTTCAAGTGGAACAATGCAGCTTTCTTATCACCTGAACGAAGGTACAATGCCGACATCAGGTAATTAATTCCTGGAAAATCCCCGATAATTTTATATGCCTTTTCAAAGAAGGGAAGAGTTTTGGAAACAAGTTCTTCCTCAATTATTATTTTCCCTATTTCATACCATGCTTGATTTAAAAAGGGATCAAGTCGGAGTGATTCACGGAAACATTTAATAGCCTGTTTTTTATTATTTTTCTGACAGAAAACCTTTCCTGTAAGATACCAGATTTCAGGATTATCCGGGTCATATTCTGCCGCCTTCCTTAGATAATTGAGGCTTTTATCATTATTCCCGGCATTAAGTTCAATAACTCCAAGCCCTATCCAGGCATCAGAAAATTCAGGGGAGAGTTCCATTGCCTCATAAAAATATTTTTTGGCTAATGAAATATTTCCGATTTTCGCATAACATTCAGCCAGATATGTCATTGCCTCAAAACTTTCAGGTGCATTTTTAAGGTATTCGAGGTAAATATGTATGGCTTCCTGATACCTTTCAAGTCCCGACAGCACAACTCCCTTATTGAAAAGTGCATAATTATTTTGCGGATTTATTGCAAGCGCATATTCATACGCTTCAATGGCTTCATCAAATCTTTCGAGTTTACAGTAAATCATACCAAGGTTATGCCACGCATTATCTGAAAACGGTTCTTCATCAAGATATTGCTGGTAATATTTCCGGCTGTTTTCATAGTCATTAATCTTTTCGTAGGCATAAGCAAGGTCATAAAGATGTTCCGGATAAAAAGGTTCAAGTTCTATAAAACGCTTCAAATAAGGTATCAGTTGTTCATAATAATTAAGATTCTGAAGGGCGGAAGTGATAGAGAAAAGTATATTTTCAATATCGTCGGAATCTTTTGTCAGGGCTTCGTCGAAACACTTTATTGCATTCTCTACATCTCCTATCATTCCTAAAGCTGTGCCTTCAGCAACAAAAATTTCATGGTTGCCCGGTTCGATATTCTCAAGTTTCTTAAGTATCTGAACAGCTTCAGCAGTCCTTCCTCTTTCCAGGAGCAATTTTGCATTACGAATAAGTATCGGAACCGAATTAGGATGCTGCCTGTTTGCTATTGAGGCTGCTTCAAAAGCTTTTGCCTGGTTATCTTTTTCAAGATAGTAATCAATTATTGTTTCAAACTCGATAACATCGAAGAAATAATTCTCATTATTTCTCTTCATCCGCTCAAAACGCTGGATAACTTTACTTATTTCTTCTTCCTGAGAATACATATATTTTTCTTCTTCCATTTTAAAAAAGAAATAATATGAAACAAAATTAATATTATTTTTTCTGTATGAGTTATTCAGTGAGACCTTTTATAAACATTTTTCATTTTTATAAACATTTTAACATTTCTATAATTCATTTAATAACCGTTAATTTATAAAATATTAAAAAATCTTAGTCTTTTATGAGAATAAACGCAACCTAACGAACGAAAAAATCATCTTAATACAGAAAACCCTCATACCCTATATACCCAAAATTAACCTAAATTCTAATTTCGAAGACCGGGCCTCAAAACCCGGTTTTTGTAATATATTTTTAAATTTGCTGTCAGAAAAATTCAAATTGAGATATGAAATTTTTTGACGTAAAATCAGGATCAATAATTATTTCTGTTTATTTACTGCTTATTATATCAGGATGCGGTTGTAAAAAAGAAAAGAATCCTGTCAAATTTCCGAAAGGCATATTCCCCGATTCGCTCTATAACCTTGTAAATTTGAATTCGAAATATGATGATTACAATCTTAATTTATATTACCTGGGGAGCACTTATCCTTTAATTTTTTCGAGTAACAGGGGGAACAGCGGTGTTTCGTTCGACTTTGTTCAGGGATCAGTTACATTCAGTTTCGACCAGACTAACGGAAATTTCACTCTCACCGGTGAAATAACAAACGATCCATATTATGGAACAATAATTGGCAAGGCTAACAGTTCCGGCAATGATTTTGGCCCTTACGGATTCTTCAGTTCCAATGACGGATATGAATATCTATTGTTTGCGTCGGAAACTTCAAGTAATGGCCTCGATCTTTTTTATGTAAAGAATCTGCCATCTTATGGTACATCGGCACTTGTGGTTTCAGGGCCTTACCCTGTCAAGATAGTCAACACTTCTTTCAATGATGCATATTTAGCATTAGATGCAAATGGCGACTCGCTTTATTTTTGTTCCGACCGGTCAGGTGATTACGACATTTACGTTCATAAAAGGAATACCGCCGAGATTACCGATATTTTCTTAGGGCATGATTTCGAGGTGTCGGTAAAAGCCGACAGCATAAACACTATTTATAATGAAAAAGCTCCTTTTGTATATAAGAATATAATGTTTTTTTGTTCCGACAGGCCTGGTGGTTTAGGTGGTTATGATATTTATTATTCAGTATTCAAAAACAGGAAATGGAGTTCACCTTTTAATCCTGGTCCGCCTTTAAATTCATCTTCAGATGAATTCAGACCGGTTATTGTATCAAACCAGGATTTTTCAAATCAGGCAATTATATTTTCTTCCAATCGTCCCGGAGGAAAAGGAGGTTTCGATCTTTATTTTGCTGGATTCACTCTACCGGCTTCATTAACAGGACATTAAGTCTTTTAGCCGCAACGGGAAGCAGCAGCATAGAGCGTATTACGCAGAAGGGAGACACGTGTCATAGGCCCTACTCCACCAGGGACAGGTGTTATATAAGAACATTTCGGAGCAACGTTTTCAAAATCAACATCACCGGAGAGCTTCCATCCTGACTTTGTTTTGGAAGAACTTATTTTTGTCGTTCCCACATCAATTACAACTGCTCCTTCTTTGACCATGTCAGCTTTTACAAATAAGGGTGATCCAAGAGCAGCGATAAGTATATCTGCCTGTCTTGTTATTGACGGAATGTCCTGTGTACGACTGTGCACAACAGTAACAGTTGCATCCATCCCTTTTTGAGACAAAAGAATGCTAAGCGGACGTCCGACAATATTGCTTCTGCCTATCACAACACAATTCTTTCCTGTGGTTTCTATTCCGTACCGTTTTATCAACTCGATTATGCCGCACGGTGTTGCCGGAAGTAAGCATGGAAGGCCGAGGACCATTCTTCCTATATTGACAGGGTGAAATCCGTCGGCGTCTTTTGCCGGATCGATTGATTCAATAATTCTGGTTTGAGAGATATGTTCAGGAAGAGGAAGCTGAACAATGAATCCATCCACATCGTCATTATTGTTAAGTTCATCCACCTTATGGAGAAGTTCTTTTTCGTCCACAGACTTATCGAGCCTTATAAGCGTGGAATTGAAGCCCACCTCTTCGCAGTCTTTTAATTTATTGGCAACATAAATTTCGCTTGATGGTTCATTTCCGACAAGAATAGCACCAAGATGAGGAACCTTAAGTCCCTTCTCTTTCCTGTTTATTACTTCTTCCGCAACTTCATCTCTGATTTCTGCGGCAATTTTTTTCCCGTCAAGAATGATGTGCATAACTGTATGTTTTATCTGTTTCCAAGCAGTCGGGCCGGATTTCCTCCTTTTGAGATAGTTTTCATCATTTTTCTCATATCATCGAACTGATGGAGGAGTTTATTTACTTCCGGCACTGACGTGCCGCTTCCTGCTGCAATTCTTTTGCGGCGACTACCGTTTATCAGATTAGGATTCTTTCTTTCCTCTGGAGTCATACTCTGGATTATAGCCTCGATGCTTTTAAAAGCGTTGTCGTCTATATCGAGGTCTTTCACGGCTTTGCCCACGCCAGGTATCATAGAAACAAGCTCTTTCATATTTCCCATTTTCTTTATCTGCTGAATCTGGGAAATGAAATCATTGAAGTCGAACTGGTCTCTTGCAATCTTCTTCTGAATTTTCCTTGCCTCTTCAACATTGTACTGTTCCTGAGCTTTTTCGACAAGTGTGACGATATCTCCCATCCCCAGTATTCTGTTAGCCATTCTCTGAGGATAGAAAACATCGATTGCATCCATTTTTTCTCCTGTGCTTACGAATTTTATCGGTTTATTCACGACAGCTTTTATTGAAAGGGCAGCACCTCCTCTGGTATCACCGTCGAGTTTTGTAAGCACCACGCCGTTGAAATCGAGTCGTTCGTTGAATTCTTTTGCAGTGTTTACAGCATCCTGTCCGGTCATCGAGTCAACAACAAAAAGTATCTCATGAGGGTTCAATGCCTTTCGCAACTCCGATATTTCCAGCATCATTTCTTCATCTATAGCAAGACGCCCTGCAGTATCCACTATCACAACGTCATAACCTGTCTTTTTTGCCTCCTTAACCGAGTTAAGTGCAATAGTAACAGGCTTATCTCCTTCCCCGCCAGTAAAGACAGGAACTTCGACCTGATTTCCAACAATTTTAAGCTGTTCTATAGCTGCCGGGCGGTAAATATCGCAGGCAACAAGCAAAGGATTCCTGTTATACCTTGTCCTGATCCATTTTGCAAGTTTGCCGCTGAAAGTTGTTTTACCTGAGCCCTGAAGCCCTGTAATAAGAATTATTGCAGGATTTCCATGAAGGTTAATATCGGACTTATCGGAGCCCATCAACTCAACAAGTTCATCGTGGACGATTTTAATCATCATCTGCGAAGGATTCACGGCTTTCAGAACTTGCTGCCCGAGGGCTTTCTGTTTGACCGTATCGGTAAACTGTTTGGCAATTTTGAAATTTACATCGGCATCGAGCAAGGCACGTCTCACATCTTTAAGTGTCTCCGCTACATTTATTTCTGTAATCCTCCCCTCTCCTTTCAGGATTTTGAACGATTTTTCCAGCCGGTCACTTAAATTTTCAAACATAGCATCACTAAAAATAACTAAGTTACATTCTTTCTGGCATTTCTATTCCAAGAAGCCACATAGCTTTCGAAAGCACAAATGATATCTTATCCGAAAGCATCAGACGTAAATTTCTGGTGACAATATCTTTTTCTCCGAGAATCGAATAATCGTGGTAGTATTGATTGTATTCCTTTGCAAGTTCATAGCAATAATTGGCTACTATTGCCGGATTATATGTTTCAGCAGATTCAGTTACAGATGATGTAAATTTTTTGATGAGTTTTATAAGTGCTATTTCTTTTGCACATGGTTTAGCATGTATGAGCATGGCGGGATTAGCCGCAAGATTAATCTGAGATGCTTTTCGCATGACGGACCTTATTCTTGCATAAGTATATTGAATAAATGGTCCTGTATTACCATTAAAATCAATAGATTCGGTGGGATTGAATGTCATATTTTTTTTGGGATCAACTTTAAGAATAAAATATTTTAATGCACCGAGTCCTATTTTTCTAAAAATTTCTTCCTTTTCATTGTCATTAATTTCTTCCAGTTTTCCAAGTTCTGCCGAAAGTTCTCTGGCCGTTTCTATCATTTCATCTATAAGATCATCGGCATCAACCACTGTGCCTTCACGCGATTTCATCTTTCCTTCCGGCAATTCGACCATTCCGTAAGAGAAATGGATCAGTCCGTCGGCCCAGTTATATCCCATTTTCTTAAGAATGGCTTTCAGCACCTGAAAATGGTAATTCTGTTCATTTCCGACAACATATATGCACCTGTCAAAATGAAAGTCGTTTTGTCTGGCAATAGCAGTGCCTATATCCTGGGTTATATACACGGTAGTGCCATCAGACCGGATTAGCACTTTATGATCGAGGCCGTCAGGTTCAAGGTTTGCCCATACGGAACCGTCCTCTTTCCGGTAAAAAATTCCTTTATCGAGAGCCTTCAGCACTTGTTCTTTCCCATCCTTATATGTTTCCGACTCATAATAGATTTTATCAAAATCAACTCCAAGTTTTCTGTAAGTTTCATCAAAACCCTCATATACCCAGGAATTCATCATTTTCCATACTTTTATCACCTCTTCATCACCTGCTTCCCATTTCACGAGCATATTTCTTGCCTCGACAATAATAGGAGCCGACATCTGTGCAGTTTCTTCATCCATCCCCTCTTTTTTCAAAGCTTCCACCTGTGCCTTATACTCATTTTCAAACATCACGTAGTACTTTCCCACAAGATGGTCGCCTTTCATGCCTGAACTTGATGGAGTTTCACCATTTCCATATTTCAGCCATGCCAGCATAGACTTGCAGATGTGAATCCCGCGATCATTGACTATATTGGTTTTGATCGCCCTATGACCGCAAGACGATAAAATGCGGTACAATGAAAAACCGAGCAAATTGTTTCGTATATGTCCGAGATGTAGCGGCTTGTTTGTATTTGGCGAAGAATATTCAACAAGTATTGTTTCAGGAGTTTTTACTCTGCAGGATGCAAAAATATCATCCGAGTTGCAAAATTCCGTAAAAAATTTAACCCACCATTCATCGGAAATAACCAGATTAAGAAAGCCTTTTACTACATTAAAATCCGCTATCGGAGAGAGGTTCTCAACAAGGTAATTACCAATATCCTCTGCAGTTTTTTCGGGTGTGTTTTTTGAAAATCTGATAATCGGAAAGACAACAAATGTATAATCACCATTAAAATCCTTTCTCGTCTCCTGCAATTGTATGGAATTTTCATCAACAACACCGCCATATAGTGCTTTTACCGCTTCTGCAATTTTATTCCGGAGAACAAGTTCCATAAAGGATTTTTAAATTCAGGCGCAAATATAACATTTTATAATATTGCCGCCTTTTCGAACTTTTTAAAAATACTAAATCAATATTCCGGATTTGACATCTGCTTTATACAAACAGACAAAATTAATTGACAATTACATAATAGTTTTTGATGAAGGAATCTTTAATATAATAAATTTGAATTAAATTTGGAATTCGGGCAAAGGAAAAAACAGTTTGTTATGACTCATTTTAAGAAATGAAAGAATTAAAGAATATTTTCATAGAAAGAACTCCCAAAACGCCGGAAGTTGATTTTGACGCTTTTACAGGGGATCTGATTCTCTCCGGAAGATCGATTCCTGAAAATGCAACTGAGTTATATGAACCTTTATTCAGTTGGGTTTCCGAATATATAAAAAATCCATGCCCCACTACTAATCTCAGACTCAATCTCGAATACTTCAATACGGCATCATCTATCTGGCTGGCAAAGATTGTAAAGACGCTGACGCGCATGGATAATCCGGACAATATTGTTTACATACATCTTTATTTTGACATCGAAGAATTTGACAATATGGAATCGGAAGATATTAAAGATGCAATTAGCCCGGTAATCGACATAATCAATGATGCCACCGTAAGCATCGGCGTAAAGATATACGGAACTGATGAAAACGGGGGAATAATTAAGGAATCCCTGGTTTTTATTTAACCTGCTTTTCTATTTCTTTTTAAATCTTTTTAAGAACATTTTTTGTTTTTTTCTTGTAATTTTATAAAAAATTAATCGGCATGATGCGTGTCGTTTTTTGTATAACTCTTTCAATATTTATTGCAATGGATATTTTCCCCCAGGGCCGACCTGCAGACAGGGAGCCTGTCGCTGCTGGCAGATTTTATTCTGCCGGACGCGAATCGTTAATGAATGACATGAAGCAACTTTTTGCCTCATGCGACAAGTATACTGAAAATCTGAAAGTAAGGGCAATTATTGCACCGCATGCAGGCTATGTATTTTCCGGTAAAGTTGCTGCCTCGGCTTATTCCACAATTCCGCCCGACAGCAAGTTCGACAATATATTCCTTATAGGATCGAGTCATGTTATGGCGTTCGAAGGAGCTTCAATATATTACACCGGCGATTTCATAACACCGTTGGGTAAAATGAAAGTCAACACGGAACTGGCCGAAAAACTCAGAAAAGAAAATTCCGTATTTCGTTTTCCGGTTAACGCCCAACTCAAGGATCATTGCCTTGAAGTACATGTTCCTTTTATTCAGTATTATTTCAGGAATCCTCAACAGATTGTCCCCATTATCATAGGGGCCGATAATAAAAATTTACTTAAAGAAATAGCAAATGCACTCAGACCATGGTTTACACCGAATAATCTTTTTGTAATCAGCAGCGATTTTTCACATTATCCTCCATATAAGGAAGCTAAAGAGATTGATAATTTGACAGCCGAAGCTATCTTAACAAAAGATCCTGAACAGTTTCTTAAAACCCTCGAAAGGAATTTTTCCAAAGGTATCCCGAATCTTGTCACAAGTATGTGCGGATGGACTTCCGGACTAGTCCTTCTTTACCTTGTGAATAATGACACAAATCTTATTTTCAAAAAAATTAGCTATTGTAATTCAGGAGATTCACCTTACGGCGACAAAACGGAAGTAGTCGGTTATAACGCAATTATTCTTGCTGATGAATCAAAAACGAAACAGGTTAATAAAAACCAGTTGCAGGAAGTTAATTTTTCAAAAGAGGAAATTGAGCAATTATTCACTATAGCCAGAAACTCGATTTCTACTATGCTCGATAGTCATACAAAACAGGTTCTTGATCCTTCAAAGATCCTTCCCGGACTCAAAAAGAATATGGGAGCTTTTGTTACCCTGAAAATAAACGGACAGTTAAAGGGATGTATCGGAAGATTTCCATCTACCGACCCTCTATATGAAGTTGTTAACCAGATGGCGATTGCTTCGGCATTCGAAGACAGCCGCTTTATGCCTCTGACAAGGGAAGAATTCAACAAAGTCGAAATAGAAATATCAGTAATCGGCCCACTTAAACGTATATACGATATTTCCGAGATAGAGCTCGGAAAACATGGCATATATATTAAAAAAGGTTACAGATCGGGAACTATGTTGCCTCAGGTTGCCACAGAAAACAACTGGACAGTTGAGGAATTCCTCGGTTACACCTCACGCGATAAAGCCGGACTGGGATGGAATGGATGGAAAGACGCAGAATTATATATTTACGAAGCTGTAGTTCTTGAAGAAAAGAGATAGAATGCAATGTACCATGTAATAAGCACAGGCATTGTCGTTGCAATTTTGTATCTGATCTGTCATCTTTTCTATAAAGCAGGCTTCTTCAATTCATCCGACAACCGTAAAATCTGGAATATTCTCCTTGGAATTACATTTTTGATTACGGCTGTTGCAGGACTTATTCTTGCCGTCAGAGTAACTTATAAATTAAGAAACCCTTTATTCGATTCGCTCCTTAAATGGCATGTTGAGACCGGAATAGCATTTTCTTTCATCGCACTTATTCATCTTATCAACCATTTCAAATACTTCAAAGATTTGTTCAAAGGCACAGTCAAAACAACATACGACAATGAATTGACGGAAATGCCGCAGGCAAAACTTTTAAAGGCAAACCTCTTTCTGACAGGTTACATAGGTTCCTCGGCACAACTTCTCTTGATGCGGGAAATGCTCAACATTTCAGGTGGCTATGAGTTAATTACCGGAACTTATCTTGCCTCGTGGCTTATTAATTCTGCAGCAGGCTCATTTTTCGCAGGGAAATCAAAACCTCTTTCCCTGAAGAAACTCCAATGGTTGCTGGCTATCAGCCCTTTGCTTTCCGTTGCTCTGATGATTGCAATAAACAGGTTATATTTCAACCCAGGAGAAACTCCCTCATTTCTTGCCGGCATTCTGTTTACTATTGTAGTACTTTTCCCTGTATGCTTTGCTTCAGGCTTTGCCTTCATAAAAATGCTTATGACGGCGAGGAAACAGAAAATTTTCGACAGCGGGAAATCTTATTCTGTTGAAACTATAGGTGGAATAATAGCCGGAATTGTTATTACAATTCTTACTTCCGGCATTCTTGACACTTATCAGGTTCTGCTCGTCACAATATTATTGTATTTTATTTTTATTATAATAACCGATTACCGTATCAAAAAAGTTTCAGACATTATTCTGATTACGGCAGGAGTTTTTTTAATACTTTATGCTATATC
>CAZIRN010000004.1:0-37774 GCA_964541495.1 uncultured Rikenella sp.
TAAGGGCAACCGCAGTACCTCTCGCCACTGCTCTCAAAGGATCATCAACCACTTTAAAATTAATATTTATTTTGTCGGTCAGTCTTTTATCAAGTCCTCTAAGCAAAGAACTTCCACCTGTAAGGAATATTCCTTTATTCACGATGTCAGAATAAAGTTCAGGAGGAGTTAGTTCGAGCACATTCAGGACTGCAGCTTCTATTTTTGAAAGTGATTTATCAAGACAATAAGCAATTTCCTGATAAGATACCGGAATTTCTACAGGGAGGCTAGTCATAATATTGGGTCCGCGAACTATAAAATCTGGAGGCGGATTATCAATATCCGGCAGGGCGGAACCAACAACGATTTTAATATCTTCGGCCGACCTTTCACCAATTTTAATATTATGCTGGTGGCGCATATATGTCTGTATATCAGATGTAAAGCTGTCGCCTGCGATTCTTATTGATTTAAAGCATACTATTCCTCCAAGTGCTATAACTGCTATTTCGGCTGTTCCTCCGCCGATATCCACAACCATTGAACCTTCCGGTGCTTCAACGTCAAGGCCAATACCAATTGCAGCAGCCATTGGCTCATATATCATATAGACATCCCTTCCGCCAGCATGTTCCGACGAGTCGCGCACAGCCCTGATTTCTACCTCAGTACTGCCTGAAGGAATGCCTATGACCATTCTGAGAGAAGGACTGAAGACTCTGGAATTCTTATTGATCATTTTAATCATTCCTCTTATCATAAGTTCGGCGGCATTAAAATCAGCAATCACACCGTCGTGTAAAGGCCTTATAGTTTGTATATTTTCATGAGTTTTCCCATGCATTTGCCGCGCCTGTTCCCCGATAGCAATCAGTTTACCGGTATTCCTGTCGATAGCTACTATCGAAGGTTCATCAACTACAACTTTATCATTATGAATTATGACAGTATTGGCTGTGCCAAGGTCTATCGCAATCTCCTGAGTTAAAAATGAAAATAATCCCATATAAATTTTAAATTGTTTCTAATGTTTGAAATGTCTTACTCCGGTAAAAACCATTGTCATGTTGTGCTTATTGCAGAAATCTATTGAGTCCTGGTCTCTTATTGAGCCTCCAGGCTGAACTATGGCTGTGATACCAGCTTTATAGGCCAGCTCAACACAGTCAGCAAAAGGGAAAAATGCATCTGAAGCAAGCACTGCACCGTTAAGATTGAATCCGAACATACCTGCTTTTTCAACCGCCTGCTTCAGTGCGTCTATTCTGGATGTTTGTCCGACGCCGCTTGCATAAAGCTGTTTATTTCCTGCAAGAACGATAGCGTTCGACTTGCTATGCTTCACTATCTTCAAAGCAAAAACAAGGTCGTCATATTCCCTGCTGTCGGGCACTCTCTCTGTCACGGGTTTCATACAGGCCGAATCTTCGGTAACATTATCCCTTTCCTGCCATAAAACGCCGTTAATGACACTTCTGAAAACATCTGGAGGGAAGCTGAATTTTTTTTGTAGCAATATAATCCTGTTTTTTTTTCGTTTAAGTATCTCTAGCGCTGCAGGCTCATAGCCAGGAGAAATTATTATCTCAAAAAACAGTTTGTCAATTTCTGCTGTGGTTTTTTCATCTGTAGGCCGGTTACATGCCAGAACACCTCCATAAGCCGAGACAGGGTCACATGCAAGTGCATCTTTCCATGCGTCGAAAATATTGTCTCTTTCGGCAACACCACAGGCATTGGTATGCTTGGTAATTATAAAAGCAGGATTCGAAAATTCACCCGTCAAAGCAAGAGCAGCATCAATATCGAGCAGATTGTTATATGAAATCTCTTTCCCATGAAGCTTGTCGAATACTTCCTCAAGCTTGCCGAAAAATATTCCTTTCTGATGAGGATTTTCTCCATATCTCAAAACAACCGGCGGTTCGAAACTCTCCCTGAAAGCAGAAATATTCTTCTCACGGTTAAAATATTTGAAAATGGCGACATCATATCCCGATGTGATGCTGAAGGCTTCTGCGGCAAATCGCCTCCTTTCTTCCAGTGAGGTATATCCCTTACCGTTTCTGAGCATCTCCGCAAGTCTGCCATATTGTGCTCTTGATGATATAACCAGAACGTCGCTAAAATTTTTTGCGGCAGCGCGTATAAGAGATACACCTCCAATATCTATTTTCTCGATTATCTCCTCCTCAACTGCAGATAAAGAAACAGTTTCTTCAAACGGATAAAGATCCACAATTACCATATCTATTTCAGGTATATGATAATTTTTCATCTGAATAATGTCTTCATCATTATCTCTTCGGGCAAGAATACCTCCAAAAATCAAAGGATGTAATGTTTTCACACGCCCTCCGAGAATTGATGGATAATTTGTTAGTTTTTCAACAGTTTCAGCAGGTATCCCAAGACTCTTTATGAAATCATACGTTCCTCCTGTAGATATAATTCTGACGCCGAGGCTGTTGAGAATTCCGACAATTTCTTCAATCTTCTCCTTATTAAACACTGAAATAAGTGCGGTATTAATTTTCTTTTCTTTCATTATCTGAAAATTATGATTGCAAAGCAATATCCTTTGTAGGCGAATAAAAATAGGTAATTTTTTTATACACTCGTATATCCGATTATTTGTATTTAGTTATTTAGGCAAAAGAATAATAGGTGAAAGTATGAATTAAATTTACTAATTTTGCGTTCTTTACGGAAATATACGACCGAGCGAGAAGGAAATGAAAAATAAGGTAATGTTTCTGAGATTAATCAAGGAAGGAATTGTATTTGCTTTCAATTCGATTTCGGTAAACAAGCTAAGAACTTTTCTTACGCTTTTTGGCATTACTATAGGCATAGTTTCCATTATTTCAGTCTTTACCGTTCTCGACTGGATGGAAAAGTCTATTCGCGACAGCATTTCCACTCTGGGCGAAAATGTAATTTACGTTCAGAAATTCCCATGGTCGTTCGATCCTAACCTTAACTGGTGGGATATCGTCAGATGGCCGCCTGTCTCGATTGAAGATTATGAAGCTGTGTCGAACAAATCAACATTTGCGCAATCGGTCTGTTTTACAGTTTTCAGGCCGGTAATTGTCAAATTTGAAAATAACTCGATAAACAATGCCAATATATTGGCAAGTACAATAGAATATAAGGATATCAGAAACTTTGAAATAGAAAAAGGCAGATATTTTTCAATATTCGAATCTCAGGCTGGCAAAAATGTAGCCATTCTGGGTGCTGAAATTGCATCTCGACTTTTTGAAAACAGGGAGCCTGTCGGCAAGGAAATTATAATCGCCGGCTTTAAAACAACTGTAATAGGTGTCATGAAAAAGGAGGGTAAAGGTGGTATAAGTGATAGCGGCATGGATGAAATAACGCTTGTTCCGCTAAATTTTGCAAAGTCATTTATCAATTTACGCAGACGATCGGCCGAAACTCAGATTATGATAAAAGCAAGGCCAGAAGTGCCTATTGAAGAACTTTCAGATGAAGTTACAATGATACTTAGAATGTCGAGGCGACTCAAACCCGGAGAAGTATCCGACTTTTCAGTCAACAGGGCAAGCCTGCTTACTCAGGGGTTCAATGCTGTGTTTGCAGGAATCAATGCAGGAGGATGGCTTATCGGCGGGTTTGCTATACTTGTTGGCGGATTCGGCATTGCAAATATTATGTTCGTTTCGGTAAGGGAAAGAACGAATATTATAGGAATACAGAAAGCTCTTGGGGCAAAACGGTTCTTTATACTTCTGCAATTCCTTTCGGAATCGGTTATGTTGTCGCTGCTCGGAGGTATTTTAGGCTTGTTTTTTGTTTTTCTTGGGACACTTGTCGTTAATTATCTTTATGAAATGAACATGTTTCTGACTTTAGGAAACATACTTCTGGGAATTCTTATTTCCGGCATTATAGGAGTAGTGGCAGGGTATGCTCCTGCTTATGCGGCGGCAAAGATGAATCCGGTTGACGCAATCGGATATTCATTCTAATGTTAAGTTTTCCGAGATCCAGCGCGTTAGACTTATAAATTGCTCAACATTAAGCTGTTCCGGACGTAAATGTAATAACGGATTCTCTTCAGAACTCAGTTTGAAAGCCGAGTTCAACGAGTTACGAAGCATTTTCCTCCGTTGATTGAATGATGACTTAACAACCCTGAAGAAGAGTTCCTCATCACAGTTAAGATGTTCGACATTGTTTCTTCTCATCCTTATTACTGCCGATTTGACTTTGGGAGGTGGGAAAAAAACTTTCTCGGAAACTGTGAAAAGATATTCGACATTGTAGAATGCCTGAATAAGCACACTTATTATGCCGTATGTTTTAGAACCAGGAACGACACATAACCGCTGTGCCACCTCACGCTGGAACATTCCTGTCAGTTCAATCACTTTGTCCCTGTATCTGAGTACCTTGAAAAGTATCGGAGCAGATATGTTATATGGAAAATTCCCTGTTATGGCAAGCGTGCCTGGAAAAAGCTTTTCCAGGTCAAGCTCAAGAAAATCACCTTCAATTATATTACAATAGCTGCCAAGATCATTTCTAAGATATTCAACAAGATTTCTGTCAATCTCAACAACACGGAAATCTTTAAATCCTCTCTTAATAAGAGGCCTTGTCAGAACACCGGTTGCAGGACCGATTTCGAGAACCGAATCGCAGCCCTCGGCCAGCAAAGATCCGACTATTCTGTTAGCTATGCCGTTATTTTTAAGGAAATGCTGTCCAAGGCTTTTTTTGGGTCGTATTCCGTTCATTGAAAGGTTGATTGAATTAAAATATATTTTATCTTTCAATAAGATGCCTGCCGAACTTTTTCAGGAAAGGAAATCTCCTGATCTCAAGGTAATGAATGAAAATATAAAGCAGGTTGTAATAAAGAGTTATGAAAAAAACAAATGACATCAGCCAGATAGCAATTAAATCAAAAAACAAAGTATCAATTTTAAGATTACCAATCTGCTTATATGGAGCAAAAAAATGTGCTCTCCCGTAATTTGAAGTAGGTTTCATATATATAGGAGTGGACTTTTGCACAAAATGATCTTTATTAACTACATATTTTTTTTCAGAAAGTAATTCAGTCTGGTTAAGCACAATATCCGCAAGCCTTATATTATTATATGCATTTGCAAACTCCTCCTCACTCATGTTTTTTATCTCTTCAGCTAATCTCTTTTCAGCCTCAAGCTTAAGCCTGAAATAATATTTGTTCTCGTCAATAAAATATTTCTTAACACCGTCAAAAAACAGATTTACTGAATCAGCTGTTCTTTCGTCGAACCCTTCATTACTAATCATGGTGGTCCAGCTACCGGGAGTAATTCCTGAAATTCCGGCAAGCTGGTTTATGTGATACTTCAGAATTTCAAGTTTATTTTCAATTACATCCTTCTGCTCCTTGCCTTTACGTTGTAAAACAAAATTTATAACCTCATTTTTAAGGTTTTTGATAAGTTCATCTTTATAATAGTTATTCTGTTCGATTTCAAGATTATATTTAAAAACAGGCTTATTGTATCTGTTTCCTTTGAATCCTTCGACCATTTCAGCCTCGTACGACCACCTGGTAGCCATAAGATCGCCGAGAACCGGTACATATTCCTTATTTGTGAGCGACGGGTGTAAGTCGTCGAATTGTATCATTGCACCTCCCAGAAGTAACTGGGGAACAAGAATCAATGGTATAAAAATATAGATGCTGACAACCGTTCTCAATCCTGCCGATAAATTCAATCCCAGAAGGTTTCCATAACATGCCGTAGTAAAGAAAATGAGCCATTGCTGCCAGAACATACCCCTTATTTCCAGAACTAGGCTTGAAACGGCAACAAAAAGCAGGGATTGTATGGCAGAAAGAATAAACAGGTAATTAAGTTTTGAAATAAGATAACTCAACCTGCTTATATTCAGAAATTTTTCACGGAGAAGTATTTTCCTGTCCCTGAATATTTCCTCTGCACTTACCATAAGACCAAGGAAAAGTGCAACAACCACTTCCATAAAAAGAAAGACAGGATAATTTTTGTTGTCGGCAAATGTATAACTGCTGCCGGAAACGTATTTCGAAAAATATCCGAGTATAAATGCAAGCACGGGTGACTCCAGCAGATTTAAGGCAACATATTGTCTGTCAACAATTTTCCTCAGAAAATTCCGTTTGATAAATGTTTTTATCTGATACAGCTTACCGGGGATTTTAAAGTTGCTTGCAGGAAGAGGGTTTTTTGAAGGAGTTCCTGCAAGCTGAGGCATCATTTTGCGTTTATATTTCTCGTACCACTCTAAAGGTGATACCTGCCGTTCTTTACCTGGATAACCATTTTCATCAATAACCTTTACTTCAATTATCTGAAGAATATTATCAGTATCTATATTTCCACAGTTTGGACATTCACTTTCTGCAGCATTAGCCTGAGAGGTTTCAGTTTTCAGATAAACAAGAGCTTCAATTGGATCCCCGTCATAAACCATATAACCTCCCTTGTCGAGTATCCATAGTGTGTCAAAAAGCTTCAGGATATCCGACGAGGGCTGGTGTATGTTTACAACTACAAGCTTTCCCGAAAGGGCATGTTTTCTCAGAATTTCCATCACATTATGGGAGTCGTGCGACGATAGTCCTGAAGTTGGTTCATCAACAAACAGAACTGCAGGCTCTCTCATTAGTTCAAGGCCTATGTTGAGTCTCTTACGCTGACCTCCACTGATTTTTTTATCGAGAACATCACCCACCTGAAGGTCTTTAATTTCAAGTAGTTCAAGATTGGAGAGAATCTTTTCAACAAGTTCATTTAGCTGTTGTTCGTTATAATCACCGAAACAAAGTCTTGCATTAAAATAGAGATTCTGGTAAACTGTTAGTTCTTCAAGCAGAAGATCATCCTGCGGTACATAACCAATCAAACCCTTTAAGCTTTCTGCCTCTTTATGGAGATCATAACCGTTAATATAGATATTGCCTTTATCAGGTTTTATTTTACCATGCAGCACATCAAGAAGAGTGGTTTTACCCACACCGCTACTCCCCATTATTCCAACAAGGTTGCCCGATTCAAGTCTGAAATTCAATGGTTTTACGCCATTATCCGAATTTTTGAATCTGAATTCAATATTATGACCTTCAAAACTAATTTTTTCGCGAAAATTTTCTATAAGAAAAGCCTTATATACTTTAGAATAATAGACAGGTTCAATACCGGGACCTTTAATGTTTACTCCTCTTTCGAGAAGGTAAGGACGGTATGCAATTATATCTCTGCCCCTGAAATATAAAGGCAGAGGGCCGTCGTATATAAGAATCAGGGAACCTGTGCTCTCTATATGAAGAACATACAAGCTTCCTTTAAAACCTTTAATATACAAATGCTTCCACTGATCATAATTTTCATAGCCTGAATTTGTTCTGTACTGAGGATTATCACTTTCAATCACCAGCATACAATCAGGTGATACTTTGTCAAACTGCCCGCCAATCATGAATGCAAAGGCATTATTGTACTCTTTTCGACTTATATTGAATGAACGTGCAACTATATCAATGATATTTTCTTCCTGCTTTGTAATCTGGCCATCTTCAAAAGTAAATTCAAGAAGTTGAATAAATACAACCATTCTCTCTTCAATGAAGAGTCCTTTTTTAATCTGACGGCATATATTTGTAATCTGGAATGTAATCAGTGAATTCTCATCATCAAGTTCATTCCGGTCGAGATTCTTAAGTTCGTTCGAATAAAATTCAAGATTATTCTCAAACAATGAAAAATATTCTTCCTCGAGCTCTCTGTTCAGATATCTTCTCAGATAGCTTCTAAGAATCTTTTTCCCGCGGCTGGATACTCCTCCCGGATTAACAGTTGAGATGATTGCGAAGATATGTACCAGCGCAAGTAATACTGATTCCCTCATCTAAGCAAATTTGAATGGAAACAGATTAAAAACCCTTTCTATTTCAGATTCAGGTAAATTTTAATATAACTTTATGCCGGTATCTGTAATGACACAGTAATACTTCATTTCAGAAGGCCGGATATTAAATAATCTTCTCCCTTATCAGGGTTATAGCAGCAGTAATATCCATTATATCTTGTTCCGTAAGACTTGTTGATAATCTCTCATACACCTTTTTCATTGGTTCGAGCAATTTAAGAAAATCTTTTATCATCGGATCATCCGCATAAGGCTGGGTTATATCAAGATATAGTTCGAAGGATTTTTTCTGTTCGAGCAGAACTTTTGAAATACCTGCAACATGATAAGCCACTTCCGAAACATGAGTTGTCAGGTACATGCCTTCCACCCATGCTCCTCCCACAACAAGCAACGCAAGATTTTGCTGCTCGTTCTCGCTTAGATATTTATAAGTCTCATTAAACGCATCTGTAAGCAGTTTTACCAGCTTGTCCCTGTCGTCGAAATAAATTTTGATACTGTCGTAAAGCCGTTCATCATAAATTCTTGCCATATTAAGGTCATTCGCCAGCAATCTCAAAGCTTCCAGGTATTCCTGTACATTCTGCTGTATATTATAAAGTGTGACATAACTTAAATCAGCACCATATACACCCATATTCAATGCTTTTTTGTCACTTTTGATGTATTTTTTTGCATTCGAAGCCGGATTGGTTATTCCTATCATATAGCCCACCTCAAGATCGGTAAGCATTTTTATCACTTCAGCCGAAGTAGGCAGAGGGTAAACATTCTTTTCAATTTCCTTTTTGATAGTCTCAACCTCTTCAGTTTCTTTTTCTATTCTTGCCTTCTTTTCCTTAGTAGTCTTGTTCTTGCATGAAGTAGTGCTCGCGATGCAAACAACCAGCAACATCGTTATTGCAATTAAGGTAACTTTTTTCATTTTTAATTATATTAATTTTAATCTTATTAAATTGGGTATAAAAATAAGAAAATATATTTTACTAATTCCTGGTTATATATTAATTTAATTGTAACAGCTTATTAAATTTAGTTTTAACAGGGAACGAATAAGCAGTAATGGTATTTCTTTTATTGATAATATGTGAGATTGATAGCAAGTAAAATTTCTTATCTTCAGCAAGTAATTTCATTCATGAATGACAGGGACAAAAATTATATTGTTTATTCAGTTAAAAAATTATTGACGCAGAAAATTTTTTAATTCCGGCAGGATATAAAAGGATTACAACGAATGTAATGATATATGAGAAGATATGACTTAAATTAAGTTTCAATGGTTAAAATTGTCAAAATTTGAACTTAATAATTAACAGGTTAGTTGTATAATTGTTAATTTCTGAATAACTTTACATTTGAATTTAAAATCCAACAAAGATATGGAACAGAGTGAAAAAAATGAAAAGCTTATTGTTGTGCCCTGGGATTTTACAGAGGTTGCAGAGAGCGCACTTGCTCATGCTGTTAAAATAAGCCGGATGGTTTCGAATGAAATATGCCTTCTGCATATTGTTGACGAAAAAATAAAACCTGCGGAGGAAAAGAAAAAAATGGAAAGCCTTGGCAAAATAGCCGAGGAGAACAGCCATAAATACAATGTGCCCATATCAGGGCATATCGAAAAAGGTTCGATATTTAAATCCATCTCTGCTTTTGCAAATGATAAAAATGCAAGTCTTGTGGTTATGGGAACTCATGGCATAAAAGGGATGCAGAAGCTAACAGGCAGCTGGGCTTTGAAAGTGATTGTCAAATCAAAAGTTCCCTTTATTGTTGTTCAGGATCCTCCACGCGACTGGGAAAGATATCATAATATTGTTTTCCCTGTTGACTTCCGGAGTGAAAATAAGGAAAAGATGAAAATGGCAATCTTTATGGGGAAATATTTCGATTCAAAAATTCATATTATAAAGACAACGCCTAGCGACAAAACCCTTTTAAAAAAGACAAATATCAATCTGAATTTTGCTATAAAATATCTTATACAGAATGATATAGAATATGAGATTCATGATATGCCGAAGGGAGATTTTGCACAGCAGACCATTGATTTTGCACAAAAAATCAATGCCGACCTCATATTAATAGTGACAACAAAGAACATTACATTTGCCGACTACGTTCTTGGGGCATCTGAGCAATATATTATTGCCAACAGTTCAAAAATACCTGTATGTTGTGTAAATCCCCGATCCTCTTTTGCAAGTGTTTCACAGTTTATGGGAGGGTGGAGCGATTAGCAAGTGCATTTCCCCCGAGTTTTACAGTGCGGAGGTATTTTTAGTTTGATTAGATTTTTAACTCGCAAGCCTCAAATGTCTTTATGTATCCGTAAGGGAATTTTTCGCCTGATCGAATGATTCCGGTTTTTCAGACAGCGGGCAACCCGTTTGCTTTGCTTAGTACCCGGAACGGGACTTGAACCCGTACAGGCATTACTGCCCACAGGATTTTAAGTCCTGCGTGTCTACCATTCCACCATCCGGGCTGAAAATACTTTATAATATGAGAAAATATAAAATTGTGTTTTATGGCTTTTCTCTCTTTTTCAAACAACTCTGCGATGCAAAATTAGTCAAAATCTTAAAAAATTATTCAATATTTCACAATTACCGGTTTGCCGAAGCCTACCTTCTCAAGTTCCTTCGCCTGCGTTTTGGCATCGCCCGCAACAACATAATACATTCGGGAAGGATCAATATATTTTCTTGCATACTCGAGTATCTTGTCAGATGTCAGGTCTTTAACAAAAGCTTCCTCTAGTTTTATATAATTCTTAGGCAGGTTATATGCGCTCATTGTATTTAACATATCGGCCAGGCTTCCAAGTGTTTCGAACCTGAGAGCATTACCTTTCATAAGAGCCGATTTCGTGAAATCAACATATTCCTGAGGAATATACTGGCGGTATTTTTCCATTTCGTTTTTGAATATTGTTACGGACTCAAGCGTGGCATTTGTCCGTACCCTTGATGAGGCAGTAAAAGCACCGTAATTTTTCCCTCCTGAGAAAGATGAGCGTGCTCCATATGTAAAGCCTTTTTCTTCTCTCAGAATCAGGTTAAAAATACCATTGAATGAACCGCCAAGTTTATAGTTTGCAACCGTTGCAGGGAAGAAATCCGGATTGCTCCTTGATATTGCTGGCGCACCGATTGAAATAACCGATTGTTTTGCACCCGGCACATCAACCAGATAAATCACAGATTTTTCCGGCGGTCCCGGTAACTTAAATTCAGGGAGTAAAACCTCTTTTGGCTGCCATTTTGTATTAATAGCTGTGAGTGACTTTTCAACCCTCTCCTGGTCAACATCACCTGCCACAATAAATCTTGCTACAGAAGGAGAAAAATAATTATTATAGAAATCTTTTAAATCCTCAATAGTTATTGAGGCTACTGTTTCTTCTGTTCCGGTAAGGTCATAAGCCAATATGCTGTTTCCGTATATAAGCTTATCGAGTGTGCGTGATGCCAGATAATCGGGACTTGCAGCATTCCGTTTAAGATTGTTTATTATGCGGCTTTTTGCAATCTCAAATTGTTCTTTATCCCATCTGGGTTCAAGAAGCATCTCTTCGACAAGGCTTATTGATTTCTCGAAATTTTTTGTAAGTGAATTTGCACTTATAGAAATATCTTCATTACCTGCCCTGACGTATATTGAAGCACCTATTAACCCTATGGCATCTTCGAGTTCTTCGGGCGTTCTGTTTTTTGTCCCTTCATTCATCATTACTGCCACCATATTTGCCAGCCCTGCTTTTTCAGGGGTATCGAGCAAGCGGCCACCTTCAATTACAAGAGTATATTGAACAAGGGGAAGTTCACTATGTTTAATCCCCCATATTTTTATACCATTAGATAAACTATCTGTCCATGGTTCGGGAATTGTAACTTCAGGATCCGGTCCGATTGGAGGCATTTTACTACGGTCAATTCTGGTTGGTGTTTTAGCAACAGTTTCTTCCTTAATTTCGTCAATTTTTACTTCTGCCGCTTTTGTCACATCCTCTTCTATTATACCTGCATTCACTGAACCTTCCGCAATCAGATTTGACTGACCTTTGGGCACGAAGCTTGTCTCAACAAAGTTCTTGCCTTTAATGTATTTTTCGTAAACTCTTTTTATGTCGTCCATACTAACGGCCAGAATGTTTTTAAGGTCTTTTTTATAGAACTCAGGATCTCCGGTATTCATTACGTATTCGGCCAATGCAAAGGACTTACCCAGTACGCTTGAAAACCTGGAGATAAAATTTGTTTCGTTTCTTGCTTTTATTCTTGTAAGATCCTCTTCAGTATAGCCCTCTTTTTCAAATTTGTCAAAACTCTCAAATATTGCTTTTTCAACTTCAGTCAGGTTAACTCCCGGATTTGCCGTTATTGAAATGGTGAAACTGCCTGCAAGTTCCTGGGAACTATTTCTTGCCATAACTGAGGATGTGAGCTTTTTATCCTTCACAAGTACTTTATACATAGGCGATTTGCGGCTGCCTGAAAGAATTTCTCCGAGAAAATTGAGAGCATATGAATCCTTTGAATAGCGTTCCACAGTCGGGAAAACCATCGTGAGCCTGGGAGCCTTTGCAAAATTGTCCTCATGGAAGAGTTTAATGGTAGAATCAAGAGTTACATTCATTGGTGCCCTTTTGTCAACAGGAGGACCGGCCGGTATCTCGCCGAAATATTTATCCACAAGCTCCTTTACCATCGCAGGGTCAAAATCTCCGGATATTGCCATAAAAGCATTGTTAGGTACATAATATTTCCGGTGGAAAGCGATCACGTCCTCAACAGTGGCATTGGTAAGATCTTCCATTTTACCGATGACAGGCCAACTGTAGGGGTGACCTTTGGGATACAGATATTTAAGTATTAGTTCATTGTTAAACCCGTAAGGCGCATTGTCAACACTTTCACGTTTTTCGTTCTGAACCACGTTCTGTTGATTTGCCAAAGATTTCCGGGTTACAGTATTTTCAAGATAACCCATTCTGTCCGATTCCATCCAGAGCACCATTTCAAGTGCGTTTTTCGGAATCACTTCATAATAATTTGTTCTGTCCTGACTGGTGCTTCCGTTTAACGTGCCACCAACTTCCTGAACATTCCGGAAAAATTCATCTTCTCCAACGTTCTCGGATTTCTGAAACATCATGTGTTCGAAAAGATGGGCGAAACCTGTTTTACCTTCAGTTTCACGACTTGAACCTACATGATAGTAGATAGCAACTGAAACAATCGGGTCTGATTTATCCTGATGAAGCACTACTGTGAGCCCATTAGGCATAGTGTATTTCTCAATGGGTATTTTTAACGATGTATCGGCAGTCTGCTTTTTACACGCAAAAAGAGACAGTACTGCAAATATCAATGTAAAGGATAAAAAACGATTCATATAATCGAAGATAAAGGTTTGGAAATAATTTAGTTTGTAAAGTTAAGATAAAAACCTTTACAGATACAACAAATAAATTCAGAACCGCAGTCATTTTTTATGGACTGCTTTATTCTTCGGGGATATATATTGTTTTAATGTCTGCACATATCATATTATCATCGGGTAAAGCAGGTAAATTCTTATTTTTTCACTTCAAAAATATCAATCTGCTTAAAATAATCTGTTCCATGCCATGTTCCATCTGAAATAAACATAAGGTATTTGCATTTAAGATTGTTATTAAAGATATATGATATTCCTGAAGTTCTAATTCCTCTGCCAGTTTCGGAATTGTAGTATCCCACATATTGCCACCCTTTACTTTTTGGATCTCCTGTAATATCTGATTCTGTTGATGATGCCCAAATTGAAAATATCTGTTGTCCTCTGGCCATCATCTGGGAAAAAGAGCTGCCTGCTTGTGGAGCTCCTGTTTGTTGTCCCCTGGGTCTTGATGTTTCAAAATATATGTTTATTCTGTCAACAGAAATTGGCTTTTTCAAATCAATTACAATTCTTCCTTCTCCATTATCAAAGAAAAGTGTGTCTTTAAGGGTACCTGTCCTGGAATCCAGAATATTGGAAATGTCAATTGGTTGGCCGGAATAATCAATTCCTTTTGACGATCTGCCGAAAGGATAATAAAATGCAGTTACTTTATTGCCTGAATTGACATCAGCATAGTCATTTGAAGAAGGAGGGGTGATTACGATGGTCGTATCCATTCCAGCATTTATAAGCATTCGTTTTAACCTCGGCATCATTCGTTCATCAACTTTCTCAGTAAAAAGCGGTACCTGATAAAAATTTAAAGGTTTGAGATCCGATGTGACAATTTCATTTACTCTAAGTTTGATTGGTTTATTATCTTTAAAATCATCATATAGATTTTGCAGAGGAATTATATCATCTTTGTTATTTCTAGAAACTGTCATTGCAAAGATTTTAATTTTTGGATTATTTGGTAATACCACAGTTTTAGTTCCTCTTGGCAACTCAACTTCATACTTATACAGGTAACTATATTGATAAGCATTGTTTCCTTCTGGTGAGTGACAATGTGACGAAAACCAAGCAATATTATCTTTTTTTACAAATGCTTCTTTAATTGAAGCTACTTTCATATTATTGAAATAAAGATCTCTTCCATAATGTTGACCTATAAAACCAGTCCAGTTTTGGAAAAGTATATTAAAACTTTTATTTCCTGTTTTTATTTGTCCATATGTATCTTCAGTTGCAGCTGCAAGAATATATAATTTGTTATATTCTCCTTCGGGCAGATTAATTTTTTGCCCTCCGGCACTTAACATATTTTTTTGGTTATCAGATTTATTACCAATTTGGAAAACAATATCCTCACTTACAACTTCCGGGGGAATTAGCTCTGCTGGAATTGTTAGATTATTTGTGACATTTCCATCTTTTCTGTTTGTATCAAAGCTGAAACCATCTTCGTTGTAAGGCAACGAAATAAATTGCTGGACAGGTTTACTAAATTTTGTGGCTGAATTTTCAAATTTTATGGCAAAACTTCTGATTGCATATTTGCCTATTTCAAAATTCAGATTACCATCAGAACAATTTGCATTGCCGATTCTCTTTTCCTGACCATTTACCTCAAATGCTTCAATTATTCTTGCAGGGAAACTGAGCACAACATTATTTACTTCTTTACCATAGAGTTCATTTACCCTAACTATATAAAAATCTGACTCTTCAGATTTTTTTAAGGCCATTATATCTACATTTTCTTTATTAATTTTAATAATAGATAATTCTTTACCAATCTGGCCATCATGTTTTGAAGTTTCAAATGCAATAGCAGGATTGTTTAAATTACTTGCCATCCATGGCGTTTTTGCGTATTTCCAGTCTCCGACATGTGGATATATGGCATATTTAAAATCATGTATTCCCCAGTCCTGAGTGCCCTGGTAATAATAAGAATTTGCTGTTGGTGTATACATAAGTGTAAGACGCAAGGTACTGTTGTCTGGTTTATCAGATCCATATTTACAATCCTCAAGAATTGATACACCATAGTTATTGGAGCGGTCAGTAATGTCAATCCATTGACGACCGGGTACTTCGAATTTTACCTCATTATTTGTTGTCCGTTGTATTGCTGCAGTATTCAAACTATATGTAGCAAATTCATTTTCAACTGTTGTTGGGAATGCTGCTTTAAGACTTACACCTTTTGACTGCCAGTCAATTTTGTTATTAACTTCAATTACTTTTCCAGATTCACCGGCAGAAAGGCTTATAATCTGGGTTATTTTAGAATTCTGTCCTTCTCTTTTAACTTCTAAGGCAACCCTAACCGGACCACTTTCAATTATCCGTATAGAGGTATTTTTATTAAGGTAATCGAAAGGAGGATTCTTTCGGTCCTTCCAATCCATGTTCCATGCAGGCCACTGAGTTGGATTCTCCTTTTGGAAATCAAGCGTGGCCGGTTTTGAAAGTACTTCCCTTGCTGCTCTTTTATCATAAATACTCACAATATCTCCTTTATCATCAATCCTGACAAGGAAATATTTATTTTCAAGAGTTCTTTCAGTAACTGATAATTCTGAAGAGGTATATTTATCTATGGCTTCCTGTATTCCAAAAACAGAAAAACCTCCGGATGGCAATTTTGCAAGAAAAATCATTTTTAGTTTATTGTCTTTTGCTGAAATTATCTGTGATGGCAGATAATTACCATTTTTATCAGTAACTCTAACGTTTACAGGAAGTTTTGAATAAGGTAATTCGACAGTTACAATTTCTTCTCTTTCCCTGGCAACCGGATTGAATACAATTATAGCCCTTCCATCAACCTGCGTGTTTAAAGTTTTTGAAATAGTTCCAACAGCATTTTTAAGTACTTCAGCAAAACTGTTCATAACAATAAACTCATCATTCCAGGCATATTCATAGGCCTTAGGAGTACTTGTTCCGGGCAAAATATCATGGAATTGGCTTCCTAATACAAGTTCCCATGCATTGTTAATTTTTACGAACGGATAAGCAGATCCTCCAAGCCAGTCGGCCATTACTGAAGCCATCTCCGCATTTCTGGCAAGTATTTCATTTTTTCGATTTGCCCTTTTCATAAATGACTGCGAGGTTAAAGAACCTGCACTATGTTCAATAAGCAGAAGATCACCTGAATAAGCAGGAAGTTTTTCTCTTAATTCCGGAGTTATATCTTTAAACATCTGATCAGAGGATGTAAGAACAACCTTAAATTTGCTGTCCGGATTTCTTAAGCTCGCAACTGCATTGACTACATCTTCTTCTCTTGGAGCCCCGCCAACATCACCAACACCATAATATCGAAAATCGAATGAGATACCATATTTGTTTATATTATCCTGTAACCTTGTATTCCATGTATCGTTTATATCAAGACGGGGTTCAATATTGCTTGTATAGCTGGTGGCATTTAAAGCAGCAAGTATATTTTTACCATCCGGAGCCTCCCAGATTCCTACATTAAATGGAATACCATTTGCTGACCTCCATGTAAGTTTTTGAGTTGAAAATCCTAATAAACCTGCATGATTCAATACCTGAGGAAGAGTTGCTACGAATCCGAAACAGTCTGGCAACATATAATCATAACTCTCCTTACTGAATTCGTGCCTGAAAAACTGATTTCCATAAAGGACCTGTCTTATTATTGATTCCGAGGAAGAAATATTCACTTCTCCCTCATCCACAGATGAACCGGAGATAAACCATCTCCCCTGTCTGATGTAATCAGTAACTTTTTTGAATGATTCAGGGTAATATTCCTTCATCATTTTGTATCTTCTGGATCCGGTAAAGTTGAAAACATAGTCAGGATATTTCTCAAATAGTTTGAAATTATCCTCCATAGTATTTTTTATGTACTGATTAATAGTGGTAGGGTATTCCCAGTTCCACTCTGTATCCAAATGAGCATAACCAATCGTATAAAGAACTTTGTCTTTATTAATGTCATAGTGACCTCTTCTTTCAAGTGGTTGAGCTGTTAAATGATAAACAGAAATTAATAAAAATAATAAAATTATTATTCCTTTCTTCTTCATAGAATTCAAAATTAATAAGTTAAACAATATTAGTAATTTTTTTCAGGTTCCTTAAATCTTATTAAGAAGTCAAATATAATTTAATTTATCTTGTGTGGATTGTTAAAAAAGATTAATTTTTGCTTTCAGCTTAAATAAAATAGACTAAGATGTATAACTGGAAATTAATTAATTTTTTGTTTTAACTTTCCTCTTAACCGACTATATTTGTATAAGATTTATTCATGATAATTTGAATGAGGCAAAATATTGGAAAGTCGTATAATAAAAGTTTATTTCAAAAGATAACAATTAACGTTGAAACATTTAAAAATAGAAACATGTCGGAATTAATTAAAAAAACAATTTTAGCAGGGCTTGGTGCTATATCACTTAGTCGTGAAAAGGCCGAAGAAATAGCCGGGGATTTAATAAAGAGAGGCGAGCTGGCAAAAAATGAAGAAGCAAAATTTGTCAAAGACCTGATGGACATTGCAGAAAAAAATAAGGCCAGGCTGGAGGAGAAAATAGAAGAAGTTGTGGAAAAAACACTGACCCGACTTGACATACCAACACGAAAAGAAATAAACGCGCTCAGAGAAGAGATCAACAGGCTTTCAAAGAAGGAAAAGAAAGCATAGCACGATTATTCTTGGCTTAGTTGATTTTGACCTCTGCTTACTTTGCGTTAATGCCTGATATATTGCATGGTTAAATTTAAAAGACTGAAGAAAATCAGACGCGGCAGGCAGATCATAAGTGTATTTGTCAAATATGGTATAGATTATCTTATTGATCAGAATAAAATCAACCTCCTGGCGCGTATTGGGAAAAGGCAAAGGCATGATAAATCCAGTGCAGCGGAAAAATTTCGTATGGCCCTGGAAGAACTGGGCCCGGCTTTTATCAAATTTGGTCAGATATTAAGCACAAGGCCCGACTTTCTGCCACCCGCTTTCATAAAGGAAATGGAAAAACTGCAGGACCAGACTCCACCATTCGACAGTAACCTGGCTAGGCAGATAATAGAACGTGAGCTGGGAAATCCTATTGATAAATTATTCGAAAAATTTGAAGCTGAACCTATTGCTGCTGCTTCGTTGAGTCAGGTGCATAAAGCAACACTGTCCGACGGTGACATTGTGGCAATAAAAATCCAGAGGCCTGATATACAGGAGACAATTGAACTCGACCTCTCCATTCTTGAGGACCTGGCCGGACTGGTAGAAAATCGTTTGCAGAACGGCTGGAATTACCACCCACGATTGATGGTAGAAGAATTCAAAAAAGCCATCAGAAAAGAACTGGATTTTAACAGGGAAGCACACAATTATGAAAAATTCAGGAACAATTTCAAGAATATTGATTATATAAGAGTCCCAAAGGTCTATTGGGAAATGACCACCTCTGTAGTTTTAACGATGGAGTTCATTGAAGGGATAAAAATAAATGAGATAACGCAGGAAAAATACAACGGGATTTATGACTCCAGAGAAGTTGCCATACGGGGAGCTGAAGCAATTCTGAAGCAGGTTCTCGAAGACGGCTTTTTTCATGCCGATCCTCATCCGGCTAATCTATTCGTTCAGCCGCCTGCAGATATTATCATGCTCGACGTCGGCATGGTCGGGTACCTCGACAGGAAAACCACAGTTGAAGGCGTAAAGCTATTAAAAGCAATTGTTGACAGAGATGCGGAAAAGACCTTCGAAATCTTCGAAAATCTGAAAATAATTGTAAAAGAAATAGACCGTAATTTATTCTGCCAGGATCTGGCTGAATTGTTCGACAGCTATCTGGGGATACCGCTAAAAAATCTGGATATAACCAGAGTCGGCCAGGATGTCATGGAAATAGCTATTCGTTATAATCTGACTTTGCCTGCCAATCTGGTACTGATGGTCAAAGCTCTTTCAATGATAGAGACGACAGGGAAAAGTCTATATCCCGAGCTTGATATACTTTCTATTGCAAAGCCTTTTGTCAGAAAAGTCTCGAAAAAGAAAATCGAACCAAAAGAATTGTTCAAAAAAAGCGAAACATTATTGCAGGAAAGCCTGGAGCTGATAGAAGAATTACCACAGGGCATGAACATGATTTTCCAGAAAGTTCAGGAAGGTAAGCTAAAATTTATAACCGAAAACCAGGATTTGAAAAAGCTTTCCGGGTCAATTGGTCACGCCGGATGGTATGTATCGCTCGGCCTCGTCATTGCAGCATTGATTATTGGATCCTCACTAATTTTTTTGCATCAACAATCAGGCCTTTTTATTTTCGGTTATCCGGTTTTAGGACTTATAGGCTACCTTTTATCCTTAGTTTTGTGTTTAATATTAGTGATTTCAATTATAAAAAACAGGTAAATTACCAGGTAACGTATAAATCTATTCTGAAGTCCGAATAAAAATGGATGCTCTAAAAAGTTTTCTCTCGTTAAGTTAGGCAGTTAAAGAAAGCCACCATAGCTTGATTCCCCATGAGGAGAAATGAAAAATGTAAATAAATAATACACAGACATTGTAAGTTAAGCCTTTCCGGCACTTCCAAGCACGTTAACAACCTTGTGTTTATAAAGTTCTCTAAGTTTGTCGCGGGCAGGGCCCAGATAATTACGCGGGTCGAACTCTTCAGGTTTTTCATACAGTACTTTTCTCACTGCTGCAGTCATTGCGAGCCTTCCGTCGGAATCGATATTAATCTTGCACACAGCCGATGATGCTGCCCTGCGAAGCTGGTCTTCAGGGACTCCTGCAGTGTTTTCAAGTCTCCCTCCATATTTGTTTATCTCTTCCACAATCTCCTTTGGCACGGATGATGCTCCGTGAAGAACTATTGGGAATCCAGGGATCCGTCTTTCAACCTCTTCAAGAATATCGAACCTGAGCGGAGGAGGCAATTGTCCGGGCTTCACTTTGAATTTATATGCACCGTGCGATGTACCTATTGATATAGCAAGAGAATCAACGCCAGTCCTTTTTACGAAGTCTTCCACTTCATCAGGTCTGGTGTACGATGTATGTTCGGCCGATACTTCCTCCTCAATACCTGCAAGTACTCCGAGTTCGCCTTCAACCGTTACATCATACTTATGAGCAAAATCAACAACTTCTTTTGTAACTCTTATATTTTCTTCATAAGGTAAATGTGAACCGTCGATCATCACTGATGAAAATCCGTTTTCGATGCACGATTTACATAAATCAAAAGAGTCACCGTGGTCTAGATGTAAAACAATAGGTATTGAATAGCCAAGTTCTTTTGCATATTCCACGGCACCTTTTGCGAGATATTGAAGGAGAGTTTGGTTGGCATATTTTCTTGCACCTTTTGATACCTGCAGAATAACCGGCGACCTGGTCTCAACGCAGGCAGAAATAATAGCCTGTAATTGTTCAAGGTTATTAAAATTGAATGCCGGAACAGCATATCCTCCTTTTATGGCCTTTTGAAATAATTCACGTGAATTTACTAATCCTAATTCATTGTAATGTACCATAACAAACAATTTTTTTAAACAGGGGGCAATTTACCTATTTCCTCGAAGCTGACAAAATATATTTGAGAAAATTTATTATCCGGAGAAGATTAGTTTTATAAACTTAGTATTAATACTTGTGAACAAACTAATTCTGCTGCTTGAAATTCTTAAAAAGTGACAGAAATGAAAAATGAAAGAGTTGCCTGGGAAAAGATTATCTGTTAAAATGTAACAAAACATTAAAAAATAGGGTAAAGGCAAAATTTTGTTTTTTAAAAATCCAACAGTAAATTTGTTTCAAACAACCGTAATAATAATGTACTTTTTCGAAGTGCTCATACATAAATTAAACTGTACTAATTTGGATAGATGCGTTTTTTAATACCGATTTTTGGAATGGACTCATAGATGAAAAATTCTAATCGCTAACGAGATGACGAAGTTATCCGATTTTAATGATAGTGAAATATGGCTCCTTTTTAAAAGAGGAGAAGACCGGGCGATTTCGTATATTTACAGTAACTACTTTCCCAATTTATATCGGTACGGATTAAAATTTAAGGTTGATAACTCTTTGATAGAGGATACTATTCAGGACTTATTTGCAGAGCTGATAAAAAATCGTGAAACCTTAGGCGAAACAGATAACATTCTTTTTTATCTTTTGAAATCTTTTCGGCGAAAATTATTCCGGAAAATGGCAAGTACAAACAGATATGACCTGACCGGCGAGATAACCGATAATTATCCGTTTGAAGTCGTATGGTCTGCTGAACACGATTTAATTGTTGAGGAAGAATCCGGCCAACGATCAACGATGTTATTAAAGGCACTTAGTGAACTCACGCCACGTCAAAAAGAAGCTGTTTATCTTCGTTTTACAAAAGAACTCGATTACACAGCAATTGCTGAAATAATGAATATCAGTGTGGAGGCCTGTCGTAACCTTATTTCCAAAGCTATCTTCAACATAAAAAAGAGGGTTAACGGGAAAGACTGAAAAAAAATCAGTTCATTTTGATGATATTTTCATACTTGTTGCCTTTATACTATAGATAAAGATAATAAAGTTAAATTATGAACAGCGAAAAATATTTAGCATATACTACTGAGGAATTCGTGCTCGATGACGATTTTATGCGATGGGTAATGCATTCTGACGAAGAAAGCGATCGTTTCTGGAAAGCGTTTCTGCTTCAATATCCCGAAAAGAAAGTGGAAGTGGAAGAGGCTGTTTATATTATCAGGTCTATTCGTGCGGTTGAACCATTAGTACCTTTCCAGGAATTAAAGTACGATTACCCTGATAAATATTTCGCTTCGCAACCCGTGCGTAACATCAGACAACGGTTAATAAAAATTGCTGCTGTTTTTGTTCTGCTGGTTGCTCTTGGCGGTTTGTTGTATTATCAGCATTATCGGGAACATTTTCCTGTGGAGATAGCAGATAGCGAATTGATGGAAAAAGGTAAAGTTATTCTTCCCGACGGAACAATCAGTGAATTTGAAACCAAAGAAACGCGGATTCAACAGACAGTTTTAGGCGATTTGACTATCAATAATGATACCATTTTATTGAAAGACAGAGAAGTAAAATCAGATGAACCTTCTATGGCCCAGGTTATTATTCCTTATGGAAAATCTTCGGAAATTATCCTTGCCGACGGGACAAAAATTTGGCTAAATGCAGGCAGTACTTTATCGTATCCGATACAGTTTACGGGCAATTCGAGGGAAGTGTATATGTCGGGTGAAGCCTTTTTTGAAGTGGCAACAGATAGTTCCAAACCATTTTGCGTAATTACAAATGATATGAAAATCAGGGTTACCGGGACACGTTTTAATGTAACTTGTTATGCAAATGATGCTGTTTCGCAGGCAGTTCTTGTTGATGGCAAAATTGAGGCCACAAAAAGTCACACATTTGCTTATGCCGTTGAACTTTCTCCTGGCGAACGCATAGTTTATGACAGACAGAAAAATAAATTGAGAAAAGATAAGGTGGATATTGAGCTTTATACCTCATGGGTTAATGGTTACCTTCTTATTGAAAATGAACCTATTGGCGAGATATTTAAAAAATTGGAGCGATATTACAACAAAAAAATCGTGATAGAAGAACTCTCCGAGCAACCCCGGTTTACAGGAAAACTCAATTTAGCTGATAATTTGGAGAAAGTATTGAAAAATATTGCCTTTTCGGCCTCTTTTTCAGTAGAATATAAAAACGACAGCTATATTATTAGCAGTAAAATAATCAGGTAATTCTCAACGATACAACGTTGAACTATAAATTATTTTATTAAACACAGATTAAATTTTAAATGCCTATGGAATAAAACATTAAACTTCTTAAAGAACAGAAAACCGGGACAGATATCAAGCAGACCCCGGTTTTCACAGTGAATTTTAATTATTAAATTAACAATTAAAAGACTAACAAACTTATGGAAAAAAATCAACATGAACAACAGGGAGGAAATATTTTACAATATTTCCGGCAAACAATGCGAATTATGCGGTTAAGTCTGTTTTTTATAGTGGTAAGTACGGCAATAGCCTGGAGTGCTACTGCCTATTCGCAAAACATGAAACTTTCGGTTAACCTGAAAGATGCTACTGTAAGGGAACTCATCAAAACTATTGAAGATCAAAGCGAATTTTTGTTTTTATATCAGGAAGGACAAGTGGATCTTAACCGGCGGGTAACTATTCATGCAGATGGGAAACAGTTACAGGAGATATTGAATGAGGCATTTAAAGGCACCGATATTATCTACATCGTGAGTGATCGTCAGGTTGTAATCGGTAAAGCACCCCGTGAAGCTCTGGAGGCACAGATAGCGGTGCTAAAAAAAGATTTGAAAACGGTAATAGAACAGCCACAACAAAAAGAAATTAGCGGTAAAGTAACCGACTCATCTGGTGCACCATTGCCAGGAGCCACTGTCATGGTGAAGGGCACTACTATCGGTACTGTAACCGCTGCTGACGGAACGTTTTATCTTCGTATTCCTGTCAATGCCCAAACGCTTCAAGTTACTTTCGTTGGGATGAAAACGCAGGAACTACCCATTGCCGGACAGTCTGTATTTAATATAATATTGGAAGAAGAGGTAATGGGATTGGAAGAGGTAGTTGTAACTGCTTTAGGCATTGAAAAAAGCAAACGAAGTTTAAGTTATACGACGGAACAGGTTAATATAGAACCATTAGCAGCAGTCCATGATCCGAGTTTGGCAACATCATTGTCAGGAAAAGTAGCAGGGTTGACAGTTTCCAATGCCTCAGGAGCTGCCGGAGTAGGTGCTAGTTCCAGAATTATTATCCGTGGGAACCGTTCAATCACGGGAAATAATCAACCTCTTCTTGTTGTGGACGGTGTGCCATACAGTAATTCAAAGGGCATTATATCTACAGGAACAAGTGACAGAGAGGTTGATTCTTTTGACGGGTTTTCTAATATCAACGGCGATGATGTTGAAAGCATAAACGTATTGAAAGGGCCTGCTGCTGCTGCATTATATGGTTCGGCAGCCAATAATGGAGTGATCATTATTACCACAAAGAAGGGAAAATCGGGAAAACCTCAGGTAGAGTTTAATTCCATTTCTATGGTGGATGTTCCTTATCTTTATCCTGAGCTCCAAAATGAATATGCTCAAGGATCAGGAGGGATATATTCTCCTAACGAGGCCACAAAGAGCTGGGGACCAAAAATGACCGGGCAAACCGTCACCAATTGGACGGGAGAAGAAATTAAGCTTACACCGCAACCTGATAATGTAAGTGATTTTTTCGTTAACGGTTATAATATAACGAATACAATATCGTACAGCGGAGGCGTCGAAAAGATTTCAAATTATTTTTCATATAGTAACACAACCGCTCGTAGCATGATTGAAACCGACAAACTTCAACGTCATAATTTTAACTTGCGTCTCGGCGCAGAACTTATTCCAAAGTTAAAAATTGATTTTAAGATAACGTATTTCAAACAGGAAATGCCTAATCGGGCGGCTACAGGCGATGATTATTTCAGTCCAATGCAAGCTCTTCTTCGAATGCCGAGAAGCATTAGGACAGAAGATATAAAAGAATTTGAATATTATACGAATGAAGGTTCCCTGAAACAAAACATGTGGGTTCCGGGAGGCTCTCAGTCGGTACAAAATCCATATTGGGCCATGTACCGTCGTGTGGCCCCAACCAGACGTGACCGAATAACTTCTTTTGTTTCTTTACGATACGATATTACTGATTGGCTTTGGGCTCAGGGCAGGGTATCGTTGGATGATATCCATGATGACGCAGAGGAAAAAATTTATTGGGATGCCATTTATATCAATGACGGACAGGGCAATTATTGGACGAAATTCAGCAAACAGCAAAATATAAACGCTGACTTTATGTTGAATTTTAATAAAAAATTTTCCACAGGATTGGGATTGAATGCCATGGTAGGGGCGGAGATCAAGGATAACCAAGGAAGGTCACAAACTTCAGACACTCATGGTTTGACTGTGGAAAACAAGTTCGCCCTTAACTATGGAATATCCAATACCACAACAGATTATGAATCCAGAACGCAAGTACAAAGTCTTTTTGGTACAGCACAATTATCTTATAAGTCAATGATATATTTGGATTTTACCGGGAGAAATGATTGGAACTCCACATTGCCTTCTCCTTATCATTATTTTTATCCTTGCATAGGATTAAGCGGCATTGTTTCCGATATATTTAACTTACCTGAAGTTATTTCCTTTGCAAAAATACGCAGCTCCTATGCAGAAGTAGGCAGTGGGGCAAGTTTTGCATCTATTTATCAAACTTATGGAAGAAGTACGAATGGCCCGATCGGGCAAATAACAACCATGGGCGCCAAAGTGGCAGAAAAGTTAGTCCCTGAGCGATCCAAATCATGGGAAATAGGTGGTGAGTTTAAATTTTTTGAAAATCGGATAGGAATAGATTTTACATGGTATAAGTCTAACACGATTAATCAACTGATTAATGTGGCGGCGCCGGCAACCTCTGGCTATACCAGTACGATGATTAATTGTGGGAACATTGAAAATAAAGGAGTCGAATTAATAATTTCAGCTACTCCCGTTGAAAAGCCGGATTTTACATGGGATACCTATCTGACTTTTTCCAGAAATAAAAATAATGTGAAAGAGTTAGCTAAAGAAGTGAACCGGTATGAATTGAATAAACCAAATTTGAGCTTAGGTGAGGTATGGGTAGAAGTTGGTCATCCTTATGGTGAAATATACTCACCAGGTTTCAGACGGGATGATCAGGGGCGTATTGTTGTTTCTTCTACGGGACTTCCTATACTTAATACAAATGCCGATGTATATCTTGGAAATTATAATTATGACTGGCAATCGGGCTTATCCAATACTTTCTCTTTCAAAAATTGGTATGTTTCATTTTTAATTGACTTGAATTTCGGAGGAATCAGAACATCCGCCACCGAATCCATGTTAGCCTTAACTGGAGGCGGGAAATTTACCGTGGCTGGTCGTGAAGGATTTGTGTTAGATGGCGTTAAGGAAGATGGTTCTGTAAATGATATTCCGATTACTGCCGAAGCATATTGGACACTGGTAGGAGGTCGCAGTTCAAGTAGAGGTCCAGTGGAACTTTTTACACATGAGGCCACTAATTCGAGATTAAGAGAATTTGTAGTGGGTTATACCATACCCCTCAAAAGCAATTTGATCAATTCATTGAGAGTTTCAGCCGTAGGACGCAATCTGTTCTTTTTTTATAATGGATGCAAGTGGTTTGATCCCGATGTTTCCTACGATACAAGTACAAATGGGCAGGGATCAGAAAATTCTTTTCTTCCATATGCTCGTACATTCGGCTTAAATATTAAATTATCTTTCTAATCCTTTAATATTATATAACAATGAGACATTCATTTAATAAAAAAAATATAACAATCCCATTGATATTAATAATGATTGTGTACAGTGCATGTACCGACAAATTTGAAGAATACAATACCGATAAGACGCAATTAATGGAAGTTACCAATAAGGAATTTGCGGGATTGTTTACTACCGCTCTTATTAAAGGGTGTTGCTTATTGACCAGTGACCAATACAGCAGGGGGAAAAGCAACATTTCTGACCATTTTTCCGGATATACGGTAATCGGAGGCGTGGATCGCGAACAAAATGTTTTTCAGTTATCCCATCAGGAAACAGTATTCAAAGATTTTTACAGGAGTGCAATACCTGCCGTCGTAGCTATTCAAAATAAGGCAATTAAAGATAATCTTGTTGCGTATCATGTAGCCACAATTTGGAAAGGATATGTCATACATCGTCTTGTTGATGCATGGGGGCCGCTCCCTTACAAGGAAGCAGGCAATGGTAGCGATGTTGTTCCTTATGAGAGCGTTAAAGATGTATATTACGAAATTTTTGACGATCTTACCGCCGCCGTTGATTATTTGACAACGGAAGTTGCGAAAAATCCAGATTTGAACGTTTTTGGGAAAGGAGATATTATCTATAATGGCAATGTTTTAAAGTGGATTAAGTTTGCCAATACTATGCGTTTGCGTTTAGCTTGCAGGATTTCGAACATTGATCCCGATAAAGCCAAAATCGAAGCAGAAGCTGCCGTTAAGGGAGTGATGATGGACAGTAATGATGATGATGCTTATATTACGGATTTACCTTCTTTTAATGGGCTTCAGAATGGCATGTGCCGCATTGGGGGCTGGCATCAGAATTCCATGAGCACCAGTATGGAAAGCGTATTGAAAGGTTATAACGATCCGCGTATGCAGGAATATTTTTCTCCAGTGAAAAAAGAAACAACAGTTAGTATTCCTGAAATCATGGCCAATATTGGAGGGTATCATGGGATGGCCCCTGGTTTTACTTCAGCCGACTTTGTAGCGTTTAAACTCTATTCCAATTTCGGTCCCCGATGGGCAGGCGAAAATGTTGTGTCAACTGCAGTTCCGATTAATGTAGCCAATTCTGCCGAAACATATTTTTTGAAAGCTGAAGGTGTTTGGAGAGGATGGAATATGGGCGGAACAGCCCAGTCATTCTATGAAAAAGGGATAGAGATATCAATAAGACAATGGCGTGGGAAAGATTATCCGGTAGCTGACATCAACGAGTATATTAACAGCACTGCAACACCTATTGCACCTGATAATTATCCTTATTATGATCCGGCGATGACAGACATACCTGTAAAATTTGCTTCTGATAGAGAAGACCAATACGAACAGATCATGACACAGAAATGGCTGGCTTTATATCCCGATAGTTGGGAGGCATGGACTGAATATCGGAGAACCAGATTACCAAAAATTTATCCCAAAAAGAATTCGATGAATCCGAATATCGATGTAAGTAAAGGAATGATTGTAACCCGGTTACCTTATCCTGCCATCGAAAAAAATGGACAACCCGAAGAATATGCCAAAGCCGTTGGATTGCTGGGAGGTCCGGACTTGGAATCTACTCCCCTGTGGTGGGATGTTAATAAAAACGGGAATTAAAAGTGGTCTGGCAAATATAGCGTTAATTTTAGTCAGGTCGGTAATTATACCGACCTGGTTTTTATTAATATCCCGTTTGTATTAAATATAGACAAATTTGTTTGTCAAATTTTTGAATTGCATCTCGATAGAAAGGTTATGTAAAGAAAAATATAAAGTTAAACCTGTAATTGGACAACTGTGTTAACCTAATGGATGATTAAAAGTAATATCAATAAACAAATACAGCAGATATATATTATAAACTCACTCCTAAATGTCAGATAAGTGTATGGTTGATAAAAGATAATCATGGCTGATAAGAAATTCCTTCTGGATTTTCCTTATTTTTACATCATTCTAAAGACAGAATTCTAAAAAACAGATGATATCATGTTTAAAAAATCAACCTGCAATTCGCGGCTTTTTGAACAATACGGCTTTAACTTATCGGGCCGTAGTTAGTTGAACTTATTTAACCTGACGGATCAGAGATAAAAAGGAGTATGTAAAGGTAAAACCAATTATTAGGGTTGATCAAACACCAAATGTTGGCTGTTTGCAGGTGCTTTTGGTTCAAACCGGTCAGAATGATGAAATTTATACAAAAAAATGACAAAGAACATTTTCATTTGTAAAAAATACAACCTTTTTCTGTCGTTTTTTGTCCAAATGGGTTTTTATAACGTTTTTCAGCATAAAAAAAAACGGCATTTTTTCGGGTAGAGTTTTTTGCTTTAATTTTGTCGAATATTAAACATTTTTTAATACCACTCTTCAGAGTGGACTAAAACTTTTTAAATGAAAAATTTGGGACAATATTTTACTGTACTATCAGTAATGATGCTTATTTTGCTGTTTGTATCCTGTTCGCAGCAAAAAGAAAAACTCCCGGTGGATTATGTTAATCCATTTATTTGTACCCAGGACGACCATGGACAGTGGTTGCCTGCTGCTCTGGTTCCCTTCGGGTTAGTTGAGTTATGCCCCGATACTTATCCCGGTAGTTTAATTGGCGACGGCGATTTCGCCCATAGTGGATACAACTATTCTGACAACAAGGTGCGTGGCTTCAGTCACCTTCACAAAGGAAGTTCGGGTGGCACTAAAATACACGACCGTGCAGGATTGATTTCATTGGTACCGTTTTCTCACTCCCCGGTCAACAATTTTTTCGTCAACCCGATATTGGACATCGACAAACAGACTGAAACGGCTAAGGCAGGGTATTACAGTGTCTGTCTCTTGCAGGACAATATTCTGGCTGAATTGACTGCTACTGAACATGTCGGAATGCACCGTTACACTTTTCAGAATGGAAAGACCGCAAAAATATTCCTGAACAGCGGGAACAGGAACAATTCCGTTTCTTGTACGATCGCCGAACCGTCACGACTTGAAGGTTCAGTGGGTAATAAATATTTTGTGGTAGAGTTCAATTCCCCTGTCACCGCTGCTTTTGTATGGGACGGTTCGTCTGTCGAAGAAGGAAATTCTCTCGACAACCAGATTGGAGGCGGACTTATCTGTGAATTCGGGAAGCCGGGCAATAAGGTATTGCAAATAAAAGTAGGTATTTCTCTCACCAGTATTGACGCAGCCAAAAAAAATATGGAGGCAGAATGCCCGAACTGGGATTTTAATGGCACATGTAAAAAGGCGGCCACTGCCTGGAATGATATCCTGTCAAAAATTAAGATACAAGGTGATAATGAGGAGGATAAAACCATTTTTTATACCGCTCTTTATCATACCTGCTTTTTACCGGTAGTACTGAGCGATGTTGATGGGAGTTATCCCGGTCTCGACCAGAAAATTCACAAAGCCGAAGGTTACAAACATTATGACAATTATGCATTCTGGGATTCGTTCCGTACCAAATATCCGCTTTACTCCCTCTGGATACCCGGTGTTTACAGTGATATTGTGAAATCATTACGCGATATTTATCATCAGGCCGGGAATTGGGACCCGTTTCCCGACACCAACCATCCGCCTCACGGTTTTTCTTACGTTGTCAGAGGAGAAGGAGGATTTCTTCCGTACAATACATGCCGGCACGAGCATATGCTAATGGTTATGACCGATGCTTATTTTAAAGGACTGTTCGATATTAGCCTTGAATCAGTGTATCCGCATATAAAACACGAAGCGATGATTCAAATGCCGGAAAGATATGACTCAATTGGTTTCATTCCCGCGCGACCCGACCAGACAGGGGAGTACTCGTGGGATAACTGGTGTGTGGCACAACTGGCTAAAGAACTGGGCAAAGAAGACGATTATAACTATTTTATGAAGCGTTCTGATTACTGGAAGAATACATGGGATTCGACAATTCATTTTTTTCGTGCCCGTGCGGCTGACCGTAAATGGCTCGATTTTCCCGAAGACCCGTCTGTAAACCGTGAAAAATATACCTATGAGGGTAGCAAATGGCAATGGCGTTGGAATGTTTTACATGATGTGCCGGCATTGATAGAAAAGTTTGGCGGGGAAGCCACTTTTGTTAAAGAGTTGAAATATTTTTTTGAAAACGATTTATATACTGCCGGAAATCAAATAGATATTCACGCTCCTTTCCTGTTTAACTATGCAGGTGCCTCTTGGCTTACACAGAAATGGGTACGGAAAATATTAACCGAGCCGATCGTACAAAAATACGGAACTCATGATTTTTTCACGGAACCTATTTTCGACCGTGTTTACAAGGCAACTCCTGATGGTTATCTTGAAGAAATGGATTGCGACTACGGATGTATGGCGGCATGGTACAATATGGCATCCATGGGACTTTATCAGGTTTGTCCCGGCGATCCGGTTTACCAGCTAACTGCACCTATTTTTAATGAGGTTAGCATTAACCTCGATAAATCAGTTTACGAAGGGGAAAAGTTTACTATAAAAGCTAATAACCTTAATGATAAAAATATCTATATTCAATCGGCTTCGCTGAATGGAGAACCACTGTATCGTTCGTGGCTAAAACACGAAGAAATCGTAAAAGGAGGTAAACTAGTATATGAAATGGGGCCAGAGCCCAATAAAGAATGGGGAAATGGAAAAAAGTTGCCCGCTGATCGATAGTAGCCTGGTGACAATTTTTGTGACGACGGGGAACCATGATATTGCTGCCTTTTTTTATACGATAGCATTAGCCGTTAGTTATACCCTGCGTATTATTTTATACCAAAAAGGCCGGGAAATTAATTTAGACGGGAAAACTGTATTGGACAATTTCCGGGTTTATCTGCCATTAGTGCATATAGGGAATTTGCAGATGTTGAAAATCTAAGTTTTTTAATTATGCAAACATATTATGACGCATATCAATATTGTTTTTTCACTGATGAAAATATGCTTGGTTAAATTATAAGAAGTATTGAAGTATTAAAGGGAACTAAATAGCGATGAAACGTACAATCAACCGCAGAACATTTATGTCAACATCTTTCAAAGGAATTGGGGGAATAATATTAGGCACTTATGTTTCTCCCTTTGAACGCAGAACAGGAGTAAAGGCAAACCAACAATGGGAAAAGAGACTTTTTGCAACGACTGATTTTTTCGACAACATTGTTATAAATCACAGGGGAAGCAGGTACGGTAATCCGGTGAACAGGACGCCTGAGTATTACCATAAGCACAAATGCTTCATGGATAAGGCTCAACTGGACGAATTGCACAGGGTTCTTGCGTCCATAGGCGTTACACGTCATCAGTGGATTGTCGATAACATTTGGACCCTGTATGAAGATTATCCGCAGGGATTCGATTTACTGAAAGAAGCAGTTAAATCGGCACATAAATATGGTATTGAGTTATATGCAGAGATAAAGCCTTTTGAAGGCGGCGGTTTTAGTATTATTTTACCTCATTCGATGCCATTTCCTGAGGGGGCTCCCGCTTTTAAAGATATGCGCGGAATTTTACCTATTGCCCGAAGCTTTGCTGTAGAGAACTTTTCCATGAATTTAAAACGAAGGCCCGGGACCTATGAATGCAATAGTCCGGTTTCTGCCATTCGTTTGGTTAAAAGTGATGATAAGCCCACACGGGTTAAAGCCGAGCATTTGTCTTTTTGGACAAGTCCTTCTAATAACGAATTTGTTCAATATAAGGGCACTATTACTTTTCGTGAAACTATTGAAGATCGTTACAGGTTCCCATATTGGAGAAAATGTCGGGTTTTTCATTTAGAAGAGTTACAAATTCCTCGAGGACATTCTTATTTTCTTATTTGCTGTTCTCTTGCAGATGAACAGGGCGATTTTAGTAATGAAAAAGGGAATATTATCGAATTGGCAGGAGCAGATGGTAAAGTTTTACCGTGTACACTGAGTACCGGTCCTGTAAGGCTTGACGAACATTATGAAAGTTTTTATCAGTCGAAGGTAATGACAGAGATAGTTCGTTATCTGCAGCTTCCGGAGGTTAAGGCTGAAATAGATGATTTGCAAAAAATGGAAAAGCATTATCGTTCTTTCTACAGTTTCGGTGAATACAGTTTAACTGATTGGGTAACCCTTGACAAGGATGGCTTTGTTGCAGCAGCTTGCGGAAAACCTGAGTATATGTTAGGGAACCAGCATCCTATTTATCCCGATGTTCGTAAATATTGGCTTGAGATGGTGCGCTTTTGCCTTGACAGTGGAGTGGATGGCATTAACTTCAGAGCGGCCAATCATACTAATTCGCCAGAATATTGGGATTATGCCTTTAATGAACCTGTAATTGAGGCATCTAAAGGAAAAACGGACTATCCGACAATAAATCGTATTAATGGTGATTCCTACACACTTTTTTTACGAGAAGCTCGAGAACTCATTAAGAAAAGGAGGAAAGGAATTACAATTCACTTGAATTCAGAAATGTTGATACCGGATAACCGCCCCGGAAATCTTAGCGAGCTTCCCCCAAATTTCGAATGGCAATGGGAAACATGGGTGAAGGAGATAGCTGACGACGTGGAGTTCAGGGGCGTTTTTAAGCTTCGTCCGTGGAATTTATATAAAGTGCTTGATATATTCGGCAGTGTAACACGTGTAGCAAACAAGCCTTTTTATTTTCAAGGTGATTTTCATGGAATGGCCTTTGAACGACCTTTTACGAGTACAAAAGCCGAATTAGAACTGGTTAAAAAACACGACGGTTTAAATGGTTATGTTTTATACGAAACGGCAAACTTCACAAGGGTTAACGATGCAGATGAAGTGGAAGTAAGCCCTGAAATGATTAAAGTCTTAAAAGATCATTCTCTGCTAAAAGAATATTAATTAAATAGTTGAGTTAAAGATACGAACAAATGAAAATTATCCTTTCCCATCGGTTATTTCCCGAATGATGTCCTCCTTGACATATCCTTGGCCGCGCGATGATTCAGAAGAAAATTTCAAGATAACGGCCATATACGGGCCATATTTATCTAACTAATAAAATAATGCGTTATGATTTCACCTTATCGAAAGAAAAGTTCTTATAGAAAATGGTTAAGAGTTATTACTTGTTTACTGATCCTTGTATCTTTGAAAGCGTGTCGTACATCAGGTAAACGTAATGTGGAGAATCCCTTGCAATATGTTGATCCGTTTATCTGTACTGCACGGGATTATTGCCAATTATATCCCGGAGCTTCTTATCCGTTCGGGTTGGTTCAGCTTTCACCTGAAACCGAAGGCGATTCGCACGTTGGATATTATTACGAAGATAAATTCATCGACGGTTTTTCTCATCTCCGTGTTGCCGGAGCCGGTTCTCAGGGGAAAGGCGGAGGGATACTGATAAAGCCGGGCATAGGCAGATTTACCAGCAAAATTAATGAGTTCCGTGAAGAATACGTATCATTCTTATCTCGTGCCGTGCAACGCTACAGCATCCAATGGGGATTATCGTGCGGCTAATCAGCCCGATTCGCTATTCAATACGAAAACCACGGCTACTGATTTTACATATTATTCTACATGGAGTCTTTGGGACGATTTCCGGAAATATTCACTTGTTTCGCTACTCGAACCAGGAATTTCCAGAAATATTGCCCGTTCACTGGCCGATTACTATAAGCATCGGGACGGGGGAGACAGGAAATACTGGCCAACCCCAAATATTAAGGATGGGATTCACCGGCGCAGTAATAATGGATGCCTTCAACAAAGGACTGGGAGATTTTGATACGGTTGCAGCATTTAAAGGACTTAAAGAAGATTGCCTGAAGGACGGAGAAAAGAACGTCAGTTCAAAACTTGAAAAGACATATCATGCTTATTTGGCAATGAAAATGACCGAAGCCATCGGAAAAAACAATGAATTTTTCGATGTTGCGGCAATGGATACGAACTAAGGCCAAAAAGTGCTAATTATGAATGGTTTATTACTTTATGGAAAGGAAAAAAATAATTACACCAGTTAGTTATTACGGAATCTTATTATAATTTCGATATTTGAGCAACAAATATAAAATTATCAACTAAAATAAGTTTTTATGCTTAGTAAATAAATAATTAAAGAATGAAAAAGCTATTAATGATACTCTCGCAATTTAGTATATTGCTGTTTTTGAGCTTTCAGGTATCCAATAAAGATGATCGATTTTTTGAAACAATTACTCCGGTGGATTTTTCACACGTCAGGATTACGGATAATTTTTGGTCTCCACGATTAAAAAGTCATGTAACCACAACTTTGCCTGTTTGTATTGATCAGATCGAATATAAAACCGGAAGAATTCGCAATTTCGAAAATGCAGCTAAAGGGACAGGAAAACATTCCGGTATATATTTCGATGATTCCGACGTTTATAAAGCATTGGAGGGAATAGCCTATAGCCTGATCAATAATCCTAATCCGGAATTGGAAAAAAAAGCAGATGAATGGATTGATAAAATTGCTTCCGCTCAACAACCTGACGGCTATATCAATACATTTTATACGCTTACGGGATTGGATAAACGTTGGACAAACATGGATAAACACGAAATGTATTGTGCGGGGCATATGATTGAGGCTGCAATTGCATATTACAAGGCTACCGGGAAAAGAAAACTACTGGATGTTTCTATAAAAATGGTGGAACATATGATGAGTATTTTTGGACCTGGAAAACGACATTGGGTTCCTGGTCATGAAGAAATAGAGTTGGCATTGGTAAAATTATATCGGCTTTCAAATAATAAAAAATATCTGGATTTTGCTTATTGGTTGCTTGAGGAGCGAGGGCATGGATATGGCTCTAAAGGAGATGAAGGTATATGGAATCCCGTTTATTATCAGGATGATAAACCAATTAGAACGATGACAGAAGTTAAAGGTCACTCGGTACGTGCCATGTATTTATTTTGCGCTATGGCTGATGTAGCTGCTTTAAAGCAAGATACCGGATATGTTGCAGCATTGGATCGTGTATGGGATGATGTGGTATTGCGTAAAATGTATATTACCGGTGGAATAGGATCTTCACGGCATAATGAAGGATTTACTGAGCCGTATGATTTGCCTAATTACGACGCATATTGTGAAACTTGTGCTTCAGTCGGAATGGTATTTTGGAATTCACGCATGTTTCAGTTGACGGGTAATGCGAAATATATTGATATATTAGAGCGTTCGATGTTCAATGGAGCATTAGCAGGTATATCGCTAAAAGGCGACCTTTTCTTTTATGTTAATCCCCTGGCATCTTATGGCGATCATCACAGACAAGAATGGTATGGCACTGCATGCTGTCCAAGTCAGATATCGCGATTTTTACCCTCTATTGGAAATTATATATATGGAACATCCGAAAATGAAATATGGGTTAATCTCTTTATAGGTAACACGGTTGAAATAAATGAGGATGATAATAAAGTGGTGATTCAACAAGTTACTGATTATCCATGGGAAGGAAGAGTAACATTAAAGATGGAGTCACTATCAAGACCTTTAAAAAAGGAAATTCGTTTGCGCATACCAGCATGGTGTAAACACTATGAAATTTTAGTAAATGGAGAAAAGCATGAAAATTATCCGATTGAAATGGGCTACGTTGTTATTGGTAAAAAATGGAGAGAAGGCGATGAGATATCTTTTTTAATGGATATGCCTGTAGAAATTGTTGAAGCTGATCCACGGGTGAAGGAAAATATTGGGAAACGAGCCATACAAAGAGGTCCCCTTGTTTATTGTATTGAGGAAGTTGATAATCCTGAATTTGATGATCTGGTCTTGAGCTCAGATTCGAAATTCAGCTCTTCTTTCAATGATTCGCTTTTAAACGGTATAACCGTTATCGAAGCTGTAACAAATTATCAAACAATCAAATTAATCCCTTATTATGCATGGGATAACAGGGAACAGGGACAAATGAAAGTGTGGCTTAATTATAGGGAGTAGTATAATAAAACCGCCATGAATATTTTTTGCACCCTCCTAAAAGCATAAAAAATTTCAAGATCTTATGATTTTCATATTACTGAAGTTCATTATTTTGCATTGAGAGAGGATTCGCATCCGATGTTCAACATAAATTCAATGGGAAACGGAAAATGTAATATTTCAGCAAGTTGTGACTGGTGAGTATTTTGGCGATATTGGCCATCTTCAGGTTCTTTTTTCTGCACTTTTTTCAACACTGTTATAAATGTTTGAATATCAATAAGTAGGATTTGGTAAATAAGTTATAAACAATTAATTGTTAATAAAATACAGATTATTTTTGATCAATATGTGCATATTTTTTGTATTTTTATATAAGAAAACCATGCAGTTATGATCAGATATACTTCACAAAATCAGATGAGCATTGAGGAATTTAAGACGCCTTTTCAGGTCAGGCTTGACAGGAACAACAGGTGGGTAAAGCTTGGAGAGTCAATCCGACCGATCTTGGTCTTCTTTCGCGAAGCAGGGAAGAGAGTGAAAGGTTAATTGATGAGTTGTGTAAGGAGCTGGACATTAAAGATAAACCGCGCACATACAGGTGTTTAGCCAGGAAACAATATCTGAATCTGGCAAAGAAGAAAAACAAGAGCAAAAAAGAAATACGCAAAGGGATATGACAACAGCTGAGATACCTCAGGCGTAACCTGAAAACCATCGATAATCTATTGGACACTGCAGAAGGCATGAGTTTTCCTCTTGATCACAGGGATCAGAGAATATACTGGGTGATACAACATATATACGAACAGCAGGATCAGATGTATAAAGAACACACTCATAGTATTGACAACCGCATAGTCAATATTTACCAGCCTTATGTAAGGCCCATTGTTCGGGGGAAGGATAAAGCACAGGTAGAATTTGGTGCGAAGCTGGGAGTAAGTATACAGAATGGTTATGCAAGGATCAACACACTAAGCTGGGAAGCTTACAATGAGGGGA
>CAZIRN010000005.1:0-37273 GCA_964541495.1 uncultured Rikenella sp.
ACTTATCAACAAAAAATCGTTTAAAAATTTGTTTTTATCTTAGAATTCACGGGTTGGCACGGGTGTAATCCGTGTTAACCCGTGCTTCCCTTGGTGAATTGAATTATTTCCGGATAGAACACCGATGACACAGATGCGACAGATTTTCACCGATCAGCGCAAATCCGTAAAAATCCGCGTAATCCGCGTGCTATTAAAAATATACAAACCTCTCATTTCTCAGGAATCGATATCTCCCAATCATTCAATAATTCAATCATCAAATCATCCAAATCATCACATCACTCAATCATCACATCATCAATCATCCATCCCCCTCCCCTTCTCACTTCAACATCACCTGTCCTCCGGTCACAGGTATAGCCTGCCCGGTTTCATATTCCTGGTCAATAACATAGAATATTGCCTTCACCACGTCTTCAATCCTGCAGCCCCGCCCCAGCGGAACCTGCCCTTCATAATAACGCCTTACGTCATCAATCGTTTTTGCACCCGGCACCTTTCCTGTCTTCAGATATTGCACAAAAAGCCCTGTTACAGGATCGGACCATAAAGGGCCCTCAAGGAAATTACCCGGACATATACTGTTGACCTTAATCCGGAAAGGCGCAAGCTCGAGAGCAAAGCTCTGGGTGAGTCCGATGCCTCCGAACTTACTGCCTGCATAAGCAAAGTTCTTATTGCTCCCCTTTAATCCCGATTTTGAGTTTATCTGGATTATGTCGGTAAAATAGTCGGGTCTTTCGCGGTTCTGGATTTTCATTATTTCCGAAGCATATTTCACGCAATGGAAATAACCGTTATAATTTATTTCGGTCATCTTTCGAAATTTGTCGGGCTCCATCTCCTCGAGCGAACCGGCTTTGAGTATTCCGGCATTGCTAATCATCAGATCGAGCCCTCCGAATTCCTTCACAGAGGTATATACCATTTCTTTTACCGATTCAGCGTCGGACACATCTGTCCTGACAAAAACAGCACAGTTTTTACTTCCGGGTTTATTGAGGGAAGCAGTGAATTTTTCACCGCTTTCGGCATTTATGTCGGCTACAATCACATTCATCTTTTGCCGGAAAAGTTCTTCGGCTATTCCTGCTCCAAAGCCCTGTGCTGCGCCTGTTACTATTGCAATTTTGTTCTGAAGCCTGCCGGCACTCTTTTCTCCGCTCAGTACCTTACGACGATAATTTTCAGCTTCCCATTTGTCAATATTATCTATCTGTTCAGGAGAAAGCAATTTAACACCTCCACAAAATGACGAAGCATAATGACTCGCTTTGATCAGGTCTTCATAAACATCAAGCACCTGCCCTGCTGATACATAATTCTCATCAACTGCCAGAATGCCAAAATCCTTGATGACTATCACCTTAGGAATGAAGCCATATTCTACTTTGAATTTTTCGATCTGACGGCGGAAAGAATCAAGTATGCTTTCCGGAGAAACCGACTGTTCGATATAAAGATATCTGTATTTGCAGTAAACAATAGTATCAGGAGTAAGCGGGTGGGAAATCTTTTGAAATTGTGCCTGACTTTTACCGTACATATCAATAAGTTTATTGTTTCTCCACCTGATCACTTTCAGTGAATCGTCAGAAAGAAGCATTCGTATAGCAGGAATCACTTTAACAAGCAAAGGGTCGAAAGGTAATTGTTCACTATAGGGCAAAGGCTCGTAAAGGGAAGAAATTGTACGTATAATTCTTTCATAAATTTCACGTATATCTGCTATTGTATCGGCTCCGACAAAAACTCCATGATTTTCCAGAAAGATTATCTGCGGATCTTTTCTCCATTTTTCTCTGTAAGCAAAGATTTCATCTTTAAGTCTTTTATAAAGGGTATAACCCGGATCGGTATATGGAACGAACAAAGCCTCATCGCCAAAAAGATTCTGAATGATGTTTTTCCCGTTGCGGCTGCAAAGCACACCGTTTACGGCCGCAGGATGTAGATGCACAACATATCTGTAATTTATCAGGTCGTGCAATGACGTCTCAACCGAAGGTCGTCTGCCCTCGCACTCTTCGAGCACTGCTGCAGAGAGATCGTTCTTTACCTCTTCCTCCCTTACAAGAGGTATATCGGAATATTCTTTTTTGGAAATAAGGTGCAGCTTCTCACGACTCAATGCCACTATTCCTTCTTCGGTAAGGTCGGCAAGCGGGTATCCGCTGGCTTTTATCCACATTGTGGACTCATCCTTATATGATGTGTTTCCACCTCCTGCAATAACATAATCTTTATTGCTTCCGTAAAAACGCGAAATCTCAATAAGCTCTTCAAGTTCAGTTTTCATAACCGCTGTGTTTTAAATAATATTCGATTACATTTCTGCCGGTCTCTTCAAATTCCCTTCGCTGATCAATGTCGGTTTTCTTTCCCGAAAGGAATCCTTTTTCACCCCGCGCTCTCCGGTATTGATGAGCGGCTATCACACAGGCTCCTTTCCATGAAATTTCTTTCAGGAGAGGATGAAGCTCGCAGTTCCCTCTGGCTCTTACTGACAAAGGCGCCTGTTCGGGTGTGTTGTGTTCGGTACCAAATGTTATCACAAATCCCTTTTCATAAAAAAAATCCACGAACTTTTTCAGTATGTCGTGATTATTCCTGCCCGGGATAAGTTCAATAAGATTTGTCCCAAGCCCAAGAAGAGCATCGTGAAGTTTCTCAGGATCTTTTTCGAACTCAGTAAAATTGTCTGAGCTGTCGTCGAGAAGAACGGGGTAGCACGGTATGCCGCCCGCATCTTCGATAATACGTATAATTTTTACAGGATCGAGGAATGAACTTTCATCTTCTTCGACAAATGCCGGGCCGCCGGCCTTAAGCAAGTTCGACCTTATCTCATTTTCAAGTGCGGCAGGATTGTTCACACCGCAGATTGACTTCTTTCCGCCGTAGAGCTTTCCAATAAATTCAATGCGGTCTTCTGGTTTAGTAAAATTCTCCTCTGCGAGCACTCTTATCGCTTTTGCAAGATGTCGTTCTCTGACAAGCTCGCGGGCAAATTTCCTCTTTACTTCGTCAAAATCAAGTTTTAGTGACGGATGATATCTTCCAATAATAAGGTTCAGCTTATCGATCATTTCCTTTATCTGCTCCTGAGTTTTTCGCTTCACCTCCGAAAGTTCCTCCATAAGCCGGGGGTCGAGATGAAAAGGATAATCGAGCCCTTTACCGCAGAAGTATATTCTACCCGGATTATTCGGGTCGTTTATCCTTATCCCATTTTCCTGTTTCTCTTTCATCAGTCCGATGAATTCGATATTAAAAAGCGGGAATATTCCGTTTTTAATGCATCCGTTATAAAACTCATCATAGCCGTCGGTTACGTAGAAATCATTTATACCCAGAGCTTTGATATTTTCATTTCGAGCCATCGAAAATACCTCGTCGAGCGATTTGAAAGCACTGAAAGAATAAGGAGTATGAATATGTCCGTTCACTTCGCGGTATGCAGGAAAAACGTGGCCTGCAAGAGCAGCGGCGAGCTGTCCGGCAGAAGGAAACCCGGAGAGCAGATTTGCTTTATTATCTGTAATATCTGAGCTGGAAAAGTCCATAACCTGATTCAAAGATATGAATCTTTGCTAAACTCCTTCACGGTTCAACTCCAGCAATGTTTCATTCGAGAAATCATTTTTCGGATTATGCCCTGCAAGAGGCATTATCTTTGAATGGATTGCATCAATTATCCAGTCGGGCTGGGGGAAGAAGTAGGTTTCCATTTCGTGTGCTGGAATAATCCAGTTTCGTGATCCTACAACGGCCGGAGGAGCATCGAGATAATCGAATGCAAACTCGGTTATTGTCTGTGCCATCTCTTTCAGGAATGAACCGCGCGAAGAGGCGTCACTTGCAAGAACTATTTTCCCTGTTTTTCTGACCGACTCTATAACCGGTTCATAATTGAAAGGCACCAGCGTTCTGGCATCTATTATTTCGGCATTTATGCCATATTTTTCTTTCAGTATATCGGCGGCCTTAAGGGCTGTATAAAGAGTCGCCCCTATCGTAAGGATTGTAATATTATCTCCTTTTCTCTTGATATCGGGTTCGCCGAGAGGGATTTCGAAATATCCTTCCGGAACGCCTCCTTCATGAAACATTTCACCTATATCATATATTCGCTGACTTTCGAAGAATATCACAGGATCGGTTCCCTGAAGAGCTCTGTTCATAAGTCCTTTGGCGTCGTACGGCGTTGCCGGAAAAACAACCTTCAATCCGGGAATATGTGCAACAAGCGATGACCAGTCCTGTGAATGTTGTGCGCCATATTTTGAGCCTACCGATACGCGTACCACTACAGGCATCTTAATGAGGTTTCCGCTCATTGCCTGCCATTTAGGAAGCTGATTGAACACTTCATCGCCCGAGCGGCCAAGGAAATCGCAGTACATTATCTCTGCAATAACACGTCCGCCGCACATTCCATAGCCTATGGCCGTACCCACGATTGCCCCTTCTGAGATGGGTGAGTTAAACAGTCTGTGGTAAGGAAGGGCTTCCGTGAGTCCACGATAGACTGCAAAAGCTCCGCCCCAGTCACGGTTTTCCTCACCCCATGCCGCAAGTGTGGGGTCCTTGTAAAACCTGTCAATTATCGCTTCGAAGATTCCGTCGCGCAACTGGAAAAGCTTCGCCTTCGATACAGGCTTACCATCCTTATCGAGATAAAACCTTTCCTTGTTCTTAATTGATTTTACTCTCGGGTTTTCTTCAATCGGTATAAGCGTTTCAGGTTCACGGTAATCCAGTCTGTCGGCCGACTGATTCGAAAACATCATCCTGCCAATTGCATTTCTGTCGGATTCGAGGTCAATACGCGGTGATATGTTCGGGTCAACAGTTAGTTTGAGAATTTCGGTTATAAGTTCCACGGCTGTTTCGGATATTTCTTCGAGAGCCGATTGTGCTGTTATGCCTGCCTCCACAAGCGAACGTCCATAAGCCTTTATTGAATCTTCCTGCATCCATGCTTCCAGTTCCTCCTTTGTTCTGTATGATGATGCGTCGGATGGTGAGTGGCCACTGAAACGATATGTAAGTGTATCGAGCAGAACAGGCCCTTTCTTCTCTTCAAGTATCTTCCTTTTACTACGGAAGGCGTCAATCACGGCAAGGGGGTTATATCCGTCAACCCGTTCGGCATGCATCATCTCAGGATTGACGCCTGCACCAACTCTGGCCAGAATGCCGAAGCCCATCGTCTCGCCTGCCGTCTGTCCTCCCATCCCGTAAAAGTTATTCATGAAATTGAAAATCAGTGGAAGTCCGCCCCTGTATTCGCCGTCCCATAAGGTTTTGTATTGATCCATGGTTGCAAAGCAAATACCCTCCCACACAGGGCCGCACGCCATCGAGGCATCGCCAATGTTACATACAACAATGCCGGGTTTACGGTTAATCTTTTTGTATAGTGCGGCGCCGACCGATATATCGCCCGAACCGCCCACTATGGCATTGTTCGGATATATACCGAAGGGTGTAAAGAAAGCATGCATCGAACCACCAAGCCCTTTGTTAAATCCATTCTCCCGTGCAAATATCTCCGCCAGTGCGCCGTAAACAAGGAAACGCACCGCAAGTTCTTTTATCTCGCCGGTAAATCCCTTTTCTACAACCCTGAGCGTTCCACCGCCGAAATAGTTCTTCATAATCCGGTAAAGTGTGTCATCGTCAAGCGAATTTATTGCCGATAACCCTTTTGCAAGTATTTCGCCGTGACTACGGTGTGAGCCGAAGATATAATCGTCGATACCGAGGGTATAAGCCATGCCTACGGCGGCCGCTTCCTGACCTATCGAAAGGTGAGCAGGCCCGGGATGGTTATAGGATATATCTCTGTATTCGTTCTTCGTTTTGATGCTGTTGAGCATCGTCTCGAACTCGCGTATAATAGCCATGTCGCGGTATATCCTTATAAAATCGGTATCAGAATAGTTTACACGCTCTTCTTCGATTGACCTGTCATACTGATTCAAAGGAATTTTACCGAATTCGATAAAACCCGGTTTTCTGACTTCTCCGGGATAAATGTTAAGGCTTTTTGGCATAGTCTGAATTAATAATATTTTAGTTTTTCAATACTGCAATGGTGTAGTTTTTAATTAGAATGTCATTCAATGGTCATTCAATGGTCATTCAGTAGTCATTTCCCATTCTCCTCATCTTCAAATTATTCTTCATTATGTTATATGTTCATTAAAGTCAAAACCTTCAATCTGTTCTTTGATTTCTTTCAGGAACAGTGTTGCCGGTCCGCCGTCTATGGCTCTGTGGTCGTAAGTGAGTGACAGGCCGATGACCGGGATGAATCCCATCACTCCATTGCCAATATCTGCCGGCCGGTATGTTATAGTACAAACACCCAGTATAGCAACCTGTGGAAGATTGATTACCGGTGTAAACATTTCCACGCCGTATGCACCAAGGTTTGTGACGGTGAATGAGGCGGCTGTGCTTTGAATCAGTTCGGGGTTGATGTTCCCCTTGCGGCACGCCTCAGCGGCAGACTTCAGCTCTTTCGAAAGAACGGGAAGAGTCATCCAGCATGCATTTTTTATGGCGGGAACCATCAATCCGCGTTCGGTATCCACAGCAAGGCCAAGGTTCACCCTGTTGAAGATACGGATATAATCTCCAAGGAAATGGCTGTTCGCCTCAGGAAACTTCCTCAGAGCTTTTATCACACAAAAACAAACCATATCGTTCAGTGTGATGTCGGGCACGCTCTTCCCCGATGCACGTTCCTCTTTTATCTTTTTCCTTGCTTCGAGCAATTTTCTCACATCTGCGCTCATGTGGTGCGTAAGCTGTGCGGAATTCTGCAGTGAAGCATACATAGCGCCTGCAATAATCCTTCTTACATTTGAAAGCGGTTTATCTGTGTATTCGGTTTCTGTACCGGATAAGGCAGGCTCAGGCTCTTTAGTTGCCTCCGAAGGCGTATAACCTTTAAGGGCATTCTCGATGTCTCTTACAATTATTCTTCCGTTGGGGCCGGTGCCTTTTACCTGTGTAATCGGCATTCCCTTTGCAAGTGCGAGGTTTCTGGCACGCGGCGATATGCGTATCTTCCCTCCGGTTTCGGTTACAGAAAGGGATGAAACAGTAGATTCGGCAGTAGCCTTCTCTATAGTTTCTTTTTTCGATGTTTCGGCAAGGGCTGAAGCACCGGCAGAGCCAGGTCTGAAAGTCTCTATATCTTCGCCTTCCCTGCCAATTACTGCAATATTAGTCAGGACAGGCACTTCGGCTCCTTCGGGGAAAAATATCTCGAGAAGAGATCCTTCGGCAGGTGACTCGAGCTCGAAAGAGGCTTTATCTGTTTCGTAAGAACATAGAATATCGCCTGTTTTTACATAATCGCCTTTATTTTTGAACCAGGTCATTATCACACAGGTTTCGACCGATTGACCTTGCTTTGGCATTATTACGGGAGTTGCCATCTTAAATTTATTAACTTACGGATATATTTAAAAATCAATTTATCCCTGATAAATGAATTTTATGAGAGTGCTAAAATAAGAATTTTAACTTGTATTTACAAGTAAAGATAAAAAACAAATATCACTTAAGTCATGCCGATATATCTTTACTATGCCAGTATAGTGTTTTTCAATTTGCCAGCAGTGATATTAATTTGAATTAATTAAATATTAAGAGTTATAACCATTCTGAGATTCTTATTTTTTGAAACCTGGTCATGGGGAATTAATACATAATTCCATGTATTCCGCTATTGACTAAATTATATTCAGTTGCATAAAATTATTTACACTACATATATTTATTTGGTATTATTCTATTTATTATTATATTTGTTATGCTCATCTTTCCTTACTTAGGAAGAAGGAGTTTCGGAGGACGATACATCTTGATATGTACCGTCTTTTGCGTTTTATAAAATGTCCGGAAGTTTCTTACAGATAAAAGCAGCAAAAGCAAATAAAAAATTAGCCTGTCAGGGCTTATAGTAACATAGACGGAACATTATTAAATTTTTCTGCGTTTGTCCGTAGGACATTAATAAAATTATGGCAAAAAATGTTTATCCCCTCCTGGGAATAATAATCTTTTGTGTGTATGTTAATCTATTGATTTTGTTTCCCTGAAGGGGAACAAAAGTATTTTTGTAGTTACATTCCTATTGCTTTATATATAACAGGGAATGAAATTATAAATTAACAAAATTATTTGACTTGTCCGGATTTCACAAACGCGGAAAGAGAAGGAATAAGTGGTCCAATTTACTGCAGAACGGGTGGATCAGTTTGGAACGGATTATTCAACTTGCGTATTCTTTATTCAATAATTTCTTCAATATCATTATCAATAAATTTCCCTTCTTCTGATTCTGTCTGATCCCGTACTATGGGTTTTCCCATTGCTGTCTCAATTTTTGATAGTATCCGCTCCTTCCTGTCAGCAAAGAATCCTTTGAAATCATCAGCGTACAAGAAATCAGGATTAAGAGCATGAGATTTCAGTATGGCATCAAATTCAACATCTGAAACCCCTGCGTGTTTTTTAAGGCGTTCAAGATATTTACCGGGGGAATCGCCACTCACTATCCGGTTTGTTCTACCTGAAAGCGGCGTTTTATTAATAATGCAGTCATAGTCATTCCGGGGAATATTGTTTTCCTTCTTCTCACACCATGCTACGGGGAAGATATGATGAATATCAACAGACTCTGAAAAGTAAGTACTTAAATCAATCTTCGTGGCGGAGAGCCAGTCTTTTGTATTATCTTCCAACAATAATGCATAAACACCCTTGTAAGCGGCACTATTTCTTGTACGTAATGTATGCAGGCGGGAAGGGGTAAAATTTGCATCATAAATCGTTTTTGGTTCAAGCCCGTTAGATTCAATCCATTCAACCACCTGCACCATGTCAAGTGCATACCTTGTTTCATTGGCAGAACCATACAGTTCACCAAATACTCCGCACCAGAACCACCTCATAAGTTTGTTCTTATTGCCGATGTTTTCTATCTCATTGCCAAGCTTTGCAAGTATAGCAGCCATCGGGACAAGCTGTGTAGTATAAGGAACATCACGGCAACTATAGATATGATTTTCCAATAGTATCTTTGAAGCTTTAATGAATCCGGCAACAATCTGATCCCTGAATTTCAGATACTCTGAGAGCGCCAGGTTGAGCATTTCTCTTCTTTTTGCACTCACTGCAGGCAAACTCTCTTTTGCAACGGTTGTTTCAAGTTCTTTTCTCTTCTGATAAGTTGAATAGATTGTTATTGCCTGGATAATATCGATATTGCTTGTTTTATCGAGGATTCTATAAGGTTTGAATTCCGATTTAATTTTTAACCAGTCGGTCTTTAAATCAAACTCTTCAGAGGCGAATGAGGCTGTTTTGCCACGCTTGCAATGATGCCTTTTATGCGGCTGTCGTCCCACACCCAGCCACGCTGGAAATCAGGAAGCTGAATTTTGCCTTTATGAATATCCTTTAAAATATCATAAAGACTTGTTTTGGTTGAATCGAAGGTCTCCATTAAATGTTAATTTTCACTACTGTCCGATAAAATATATTTTACAGCAAAATCATCCGCTTCTTTTTCTTTCTCTGCTTCACTATCTGAATATTTAAGCCCTTCAACGAACAAATCTTTTTTCCCGTGCTTAACAATATGTCCCGCCTCGTGGAAAAAGGTGAACCAAAAAATATCATTGCGGTTATAAAGATTCGTAAGCTGGATCAATGGTATATCATTTATCCACCTGGTGGAACCATGAAGATGCAATTGAGGAAGAGAAGGAGTATAAACTACTTTAACCCCGGCATCGTAGCAAAATGATTGCAGTTTTTTAAAATAGTTTTCAGGTTGTTGTGCCATCAGGGTTTTAATCTCCGAAAGGGCTTCCATAAAAATCTTTGAATTATACTCAGGAGTATCTATCTTTTCCGCCTGCTTTTCGCCCTGCTTAAGCCATGCGGATACGGCATAAGGATCAGTGTTGCTGTTTTTGCTTGCCCTGTAGGCTGTCTCATATACTTTCTCAAAATAGTAATTATTGAAGGTGATCTTGTTCGATATTTCGAAAAATGAAAAGAGAGAATCAGCTTTGCTTAAAATATTGTTTTCATAACTGATCCAGTTAAGTTTTTTCATTGCTGACATGGGAAAATTATCTATCCACACCCAATCGTTCAGGATCTTCTCCGCTTCCTCAATTTCGGCAAGTTCAAGACGGTATTTCTTTTCTCTTTCAAGCCAGAAGTCAGCCTCAGTGCCAAGAACACGTTCAAGTTGAATGGCTGTTTCAGGTGTAATGGCAGCTTTACCCTTGATTATTTCATTTATTGTTTTTAAAGGCCGGCCCATCCTTAAAGCCAGTTCGGCCTGGGACATTCCTTTTAATTCAATTATTTCAGCCAGAGTATCTCCGGGTGGAGAAATTGTTGCCCGTGCTGCAATTATGTCTTCTTTTGTTTTATACATGGTTTTAAATATTTCAATGATAGTCTTCGTCTATGGCGACGATTAAAATCTCTGTTACATTTTTCCAGTCAAGACCTCCGTCTTCTTTAACAGGTATTGGTTTACGATTTTAGCCCTGTTACCATATTTTTTTGCTATTGCCATCAAGGAATTTACACTTTTTTCAAGTCTATTACTTAAGTAATATAATTTCATATAAAGTTAGTAAATATATTAATAATTTATTAACCCTAAAGGTTAATAATAATTAAATTTTCCCCATATAAATATATACCATGTAATAAAGATCAACCCAGACATTGACGACTAAGTGTAAATTTCAGTTCAAATATTTACCACTATTTTATAAAAAAGAGTAACATACTTTACAAATGTATGTAAAAAAGATTTACCTTTTCTTTTTTTGATTAGCTGTCCGTCCTGAATAAAGTATAACTTTCCTTTGCACCGGAGTTATTTTAAAGGATAATGATTCCGGAATAATTTGGCTTAAAAATTACGGAGAAATTTCTTATGAAAATAAAACCTGGCGTTCAGATTTTATGACGAGAAAAGATTGTGATTGAATGAATGAAAATATTTAATAATAAATCATTCACATTTAGATGATTCTGTGGTGTTTTTCTGTAATTGCCCGCCCAATGCTGTCAGATTGAGGGTTGGTAAGTTTATAGGATTAATGCCGGACAAAGTGGTAATCTCATATAGTTTCCTTTGTCTTTGGATTTATGACATAGATTTCCAGATCTATTCCGGCGTCCGGCCTTCAGGCGTGGTGTTGCGCTAAATTATCAGGTAGTGAACTGCAATTCGGTCAATGCCTTGTAAAGACCGTTTTCGTTTGTTATCAGTTCGGCATGTGTTCCCTGCTCAACTATCCTCCCGTCATTCAGGACTATAATCCTGTCGGCATTGCGCACAGTTGAGAGTCTGTGAGCTATTATAAGCGAAGTGCGTCCCTTCATCAGTTGCTCAAGAGCTTCCTGAACGAGCCGTTCCGACTCGGAATCGAGCGAAGATGTGGCCTCATCGAGTATCAATATCTTTGGATCTTTAAGTACTGCCCGGGCTATGGCAATGCGTTGGCGCTGACCACCTGAAAGCTGAACCCCTCTTTCACCCACGACAGTGTCGAGTTGATCTGGAAAAGACTTAATAAAGTCCCAGGCATTGGCCTTGATAGCAGCATCTATTATTGCTTTATCTGAGGCGCCAGGTTTTCCGTACGCAATGTTTTCACGGATCGTTCCGCCAAAGAGGAAGACATCCTGCATTACAACTGCCGTCTGGGCTCGCAGTGCAGTGACCGGGAAAGTGTTGCTGTCGCGGTTATCGAAAAGTATCCTGCCTGCAGTGGGCTCGTAAAACTTAAGAAGGAGAGAGGCTATAGTGGATTTACCTGCACCGCTGGGGCCGACAATGGCCACCTGTTGACCGGCATCAATGTTAAAGCTGACATCCCTGAGAACATCCACCTCCTCGCGTGAAGGATACCTGAACTCGACTCTGTCGAAAGTTATCTGCCCGTGCAGTATAAAAGAAGTATCAGGTTCATAATTCTCAGCTATCTCTTCTGTGGGCTCATCGAACAGAAGCAGAAGGTTCTCCGATGCACCGATAGTCTTTTGGAGACGTGTATAAACACTGGCCATACCGGCAATATTGCCTCCGACGAAACCCGAATATATTACGAAGGAAAAGAGCTGTCCGGCTTCCATCTGGCCGGATGCTATCATCGAGGCGCCTCTCCATATCACAGCGGCAAGGGAAATAAAGAAACCGAGAGCTATGAATGAGACTGCAGCCTGATATTTTCCTCCTTTGATGCCGGCTCTGGCCACCTGCTCTGTTTTTTCCTTGTACCGGTTGCTTTCGAATGCTTCATTAGTAAAAGCCTTCACATTCTGAATACCCTGCAACGTCTCTTCAACAATTGTATTCGACTCGGCTATATAAGATTGCGCCTTTTTGGAATATCGCCGTATGGCTTTCCCCGAGAAAAAAGCCAGAAGAGAAATAGCAGGTACAATGGCGAGAGTGAAAAGCGTCAGTCTGTATGAACTGACAGTCATAAGAGTTATTGCCCCGACAATAAGAAGTATCTGCGAGATAAAATCGGCAAGTGTATATGTAAGAGTATCCTGTAACAGAGAAATATCGGATGAAATACGGCTGTTAAGCTCACCCACGCGACGTTCCGAGAAGAACGACATGGGAAGCTTGATCAGATGATTATATATATGTTGCCTGATCGAAGCCAGAGTCTTCTCAGTCACCTCTACAAAAATTCTTGTGCGGAAATATGAAAATAAAGCCTGAGCAATCAGTACTGCCAGCAGTATAATCCCGGTAGAGGTTATCTCACGAAGAGGCCTCCCTTTATTGCCGAGATCCACCATGTCGCCGAGAAGCTTCGGGAACATCAGATTTGTAGCAGTGGAGAAGAGCAGACATATAATCCCGAGTACAAATTTCCATTTGTAAGGCTTCAGAAACCTGTATAACTTGACTAACTCCCGTAGTCCTGAACCGTTCTTATTCTTATCCTTTTTCTTTAAGGTCATGTAAAATCATGCCTTTAAATAGAAAGGCAAAGATACAGGAAAAAACTTCACCATTTTCTAAAATTCACTTTTCTGATAATAAAATCAGACTTCACTAATTGAAAAATAAGTTTTAAATCAATTGCCGGTCGGTCTATTTCGTTTGTTATTAATATACAATAATACCAATAATACCTAAAGCTGGCCGGAAAATATTTTCAGGCGGTCAATTTCAGCCGGGATATTTTCCGGTTTTGTTCTGAAAATTCCATAAACTGCCGAACCGCTTCCCGACATTGAACTGAATAGAGCGCCTATATCATAAAGTGCCTTCTTGATATCCCTGATTTCAGGATGTTTTTCAAATGCTGTTTCTTCGAAATCATTAAAAATCAGATTTTTCCATTCTTCGACGGGACGGCTATAAAAATAAGGCAGTTCTTTTTCACGCTTTGCGGGCTTACAGTTATGATATGCTTCACTTGTGCTTATATGAATTTGCGGCCAAACAATCAAAAGATGATATTTGCCGGGCACCGGTGATAAGGTGGTCATTATTTCACCCTTTCCTTCTGCATAAACAGGTAAACCTTTAATAAAGAACGGACAATCGCTGCCCATACGTAATGAAATCTCTTTGAGTTCATTCTCGTTTAACTTCAGCTTGAAATAGTTGTTCAGCAGTTTGAGAAAAGCAGCAGCGTCGGAAGAGCCTCCTCCAAGTCCCGAGCCAGGCGGAATGGCTTTGTGAAGATGAATGTCGAGATGCGGAATATTGAATGTCTGCCGGAGCACCGACAGCGTTTTCATAACGATATTTTCATTGTAATTAATCCCTTCAGTAAAACCCGACATAGTCAGATTATCATAGTCTGAATCGGTTTCAGGCACAACGAATTCAAGAGCATCACATAAACCGACAGGATAAAAAATTGTCTGGATTTCATGATAATCGTCAGACCTTCTGGCAATTATCCTTAGTCCGATATTTATTTTCGACTGGGGGAATGTTATCATATCGGCATTTATTTTACGTAAAAATAACAATATGAATTGTATTTCCGGAAAATTTAATAATGAATTCTCTTATCAACAATTTTTAAACAAATTTTTGTTTGTAATAAAATTTATTAAGTAATATCTTAATGTATCTTCTAATTAATACCTTTGAAATAGTAGCCGCAGATATTTGATGCTTAATAATAATTTATTGTTCAATACTTTATAACAAATGGCAAAACAAAGGACAGGAGTAAAGCCGGTCATGTTGCCTCTTCCCGACATGGGAAGGATTCCCCCGCAGGCGATTGACATGGAAGAGGCCGTTCTTGGGGCTTTGATGCTTGAAAAGGAAGCTGTAATAACTGTGCTCGACATACTTCGGCCAGAGAGTTTTTACAAGGAATCGCACCAGAAAATATTCTCGGCAATACTAAGTCTGTCCGAAAGGGATTTACCTGTTGACCTTTATACTGTTACCGAGGAATTAAGGGCAACGGGAGAGATAGAAAATGCCGGCGGACCTGTATATCTTACCCAGCTTACTTCAAAGGTTGTGTCTGCGGCTAATGTGGAATATCATGCCAGAATTGTAGCCCAGAAATATATCCAGCGTGAACTCATAAGAGTTTCATCCGAAATACAGGCAAGATCGTATGATGATACTTATGATATTACTGAACTTCTCGATTTTTCGGAAGATGCCATATTTCAGATTGCCGAGGGAAATATAAAAAGAGAAGTGATGCCGGTAAATGAAGTGATAAAGGAAGCTATTTCGGAAATTGAAGCTGCAGGAAAGAGAGAGGATGCTCTTGTGGGAATACCATCGGGGTTTACTAAACTCGACAGGCTGACGTCGGGGTGGCAGAAGTCGGAACTTATTATTATTGCCGCCCGTCCCTCCATGGGGAAAACTGCATTTGCACTTACTATGGCCCGTAACATGGCAATAGACCATGGAAAGAAAGTTGCTATTTTCTCGTGCGAGATGTCGGCAGTACAACTTGTTAACAGACTGATTATAGCGGAAACAGATATTCCGGCTCAGAAAATAAAGAACGGGAGACTGACGGAAGAAGAATGGCGACACCTCGATTCAAGGATAAAAAAACTTGTACAGGCACCCATTTACATTGATGATACTCCGGCAATAACAATTACAGAGCTGAGGGCTAAATGCCGCAGACTGATGGCACAGCATAAACTCGATATAGTCATCATTGATTACCTTCAGCTTATGACAGGTCCTCAGAATTCCGGAAGCCGCGAACAGGAAGTGAGCAATATATCGAGGTCGTTGAAAAGTATTGCCAAGGAACTCGATGTGCCTGTACTGGCTCTTTCACAGTTGAATCGTTCGGCGGAGCTCAGAGGTGGCTATAAGAAACCGCAACTCTCCGATTTGAGGGAATCGGGGGCTATAGAACAGGATGCAGATATGGTTATTTTCATACACCGCATGGATAAATTCGGGATATTTACTTATGAAGACGGCAGCTCCACAAAAGGAATAGCAGATATCATCCTTGCGAAGAACCGCAACGGCCCTGTTGATGAAATCAGATTAAAGTTCAGGGAAGAAAAGGCAACTTTTGTTGACGCTGAGGATTTCGAATTCGAGCAGGATTTTGAACAGCCAGTACAGCCTAAGAGTATTACAATAGGCTCGAAAATGAACCACGACTTCCTGCCCGGAACGGGCGGAGGCTATGATAACGAGAATGACGATTTTAACGAACCGCCTTTCGGATAGAAAAATCGTTATTTCCCTTCGACAACGATTACTATTTCCCCTTTTGGAGGATGTTCAGTGTAATAATCGGAAAGTTCTTTCAGTGTACCACGTCTGTATTCCTCGTGAATTTTACTTATTTCTCTTGCAACACATGCCCTTCTTTCCTGTCCGAAAATATTCGTCATTTCATCAAGAGCTTTTACGAGGCGGAAAGGCGATTCATAAAAAATCATCGTTCTCTTCTCGTCTTTCAGTGCCTCAAGTTTCTTAAGGCGTCCTTTTTTATTTGGAAGAAATCCTTCGAAACAAAACCTGTCGCAGGGAATGCCTGAGCCCACAAGCGCCGGAACAAATGCTGCCGGACCCGGCAACACTTCGACAGGAATATCATTTTCTATACATTTTCTTACAAGCAGGAATCCCGGATCAGAAATCCCCGGAGTGCCGGCATCGGATATAAGGGCTATGTTCTTACCATTCTGTATCTCTTCGCATATTTCGGATACCTTTTTGTGTTCATTGAATTTATGGTGCGATACAACCGGAGTCTGGATTCCGTAATGTCTCAAAAGTCTGGATGCGTGTCTCGTGTCTTCAGCAAGAATCAGGTCAACTTCCTTTAATACTTCCAGCGACCTGAGGGTAATATCCTTAAGATTGCCGATGGGAGTCGGAACGAGCACCAGCTTAGCCATCGGCCGGAAATTTACGTTTTACAATATCAAGAAGCTGCCTTATATATTCATTCCCCTCATCTCCTCCTGTGTAGCCAAGAAGTATTGCTCTGGCATCATTAAATGAAGTTGCTTTGTCGAGCCTTGATATGACTTCATCATACGTCCGGCTGTCACCACCAAATATTTCTCTGATAAAGAGGAACCTGTCATTTATCCCAATGGCATCGGTAAGGCTTGAAATGGAGCGTCCCATTATCAGATGCAAAGTTCCATTGCCTGTCTTGCTTGCGAACTGATCGAGAAGTGTAGTTTGAGTAGCACTGAACTTATCGGCAAAAATCTGATGTTCATGCTGATTTTCGGCAGCCTTTGCAGCAGAAGATTCCTGCTCATTTTCCGGCAGGAATTCTTCATCGGATATTTCAATAAGTGTTTCATCTACACTTATTTCCTTTTCCTGAGTTAAGGTTGAAGCTTCCGGCATTACAGGAACATCTTCAGGCTTAAAAGTTTTAAGAAGTAAAATAGCTTCCTCGGCACTTTTGCACTTCAATTTTGCAAGTTCGACCTGCAGAACAGGAACACCTGGATAATTTTTGAAATCGTCAATGATATCCATTGCCTCGCTGAGGTCTTTAATAATAATTTCAATTGTTGAGTCGAAATCCATCGGGATGTTATTTTAAAACCGCTGTTTTGTTTTTATCCTACAAAAATAATCAATATTCAGTATTGATTGACACTGATTTTTTCAGCGCCAACCCATTTACACTATGGGTCAAAAAGACCAAGACCTTTCGATATGGTGCCAAATTATACTAAAAAAAATATAACATGCATTGCCAACGGTCTTATATTAATAAGGAATCATGGCGATATTTAATTATAGCTTCTTGAAAAATATAAATTAAATGTTCCCTGTTGATTAATATTTTCCATTTTGCTTACTTTTATACTTGAAAAATAAGTGAAGATTAATGTTGAATAAGGAAGATTGAATATCTAATATCGAACAAGGAATGTCGAAAAAGGGACAAGGAGCAAGGAAGAAGGAACTGCATTATGTATCGAACAAGGAAGGATGAAGTGAGAAATAACTATGAAACAATGAATATCGAACAGAATGATGAATAACGAATTGCGAAGTGTGAATAATAAAATAACCACAGGTGAAGCTGCCGGGATAACGGGCGGCAAACTATACGGCAGTCCTGACCTTGAGATCAGAGAGATTATTACCGACAGCCGTCAGTCTGTTTTTCAGGAAGGCACAGCCTTTTTTGCCATAAAAGGGCCAAACCACGACGGTCATAATTTTCTTTCACAACTTTATCGCCGCAGTGTAAGGATATTTTTTGTTGAAAATCTACCGTCCGGAATAGAAAATTTTACCGATGCGGCATTTATTGTCACGAATAGTAGTGTTGAAACGCTTCAGCTACTTGCCTCTGAAAAACGACGGCGTTTCAGGGGGAAAGTGATAGCCGTTACAGGAAGCGCCGGCAAAACGGTTGTGAAAGAATGGCTTGGAGATATCATAGGCTCTGTTACTCCTGTAGTGAGAAGCCCGAAAAGCTATAATTCCCAGATTGGCGTGCCGCTTTCGGTATGGAAGCTTGAGAACAAATACAATGTCGGAATAATTGAGGCCGGCATTTCACAACCGGGAGAAATGGAAAAACTCCGCAGGATTATAGAACCTGATATAGGAGTAATAACGAACATTGGAGACGCCCACAATGAAAATTTCACGTCTCAGAAAGAAAAAGCTCTTGAGAAACTAAAATTGTTTAAAAACAGTAAAGTGATAGTCTTTTGCAGAGACCATGTCCTTTTGCGCGATATAATTCTCTCGGATAAAATCTACTCGGAAAAGAAACTTGCCGGCTGGTCGTTTACTGACGAAAATGCTCCGATATTTATTAAAATAATTAGAATTTCCTCAGGGAGGACAGATATTATGGTAAAAAGCGGAGATATTATTTTTGAATCTTATATACCTTTCGACGACAGGGCATCAATTGAAAATGCGGCTACGGTAATAACGACGTCTCTTATAGCTGGCATACCGTATGAAAATGTAAGAGACTGTCTCCCGAGGCTGGCCTCAGTGGCAATGAGAATGGAGATAAAGGCAGGGATTAACGGCTGCTTGCTTATCGAAGACTATTATAATTCCGACCCTGGCTCCCTTAAGATGGCTATTGAATATCTGAAATCGCATAATAACCGGCGGTCGGTGCTTATACTGTCCGATTTTTTACAGACCGGCAGGGATGAAAAAGAGCTCTATGGAGAAGTGTCAGGTTTGCTGGATACATTCAAAATAGACAGGTTCATAGGTATAGGTCCTGTGCTTCAAAGAAACAAAGAACTCTTTCCTCCTGGAAGCCTTTTCTATGTTTCTACTCAGGACTTTTGCAGGGAAATAGAACGGACAGATTTTTCAGGTGAAGTGATACTGCTTAAGGGCGCGCGCAAATTCGAGTTCGAGAGGATAAGCAATCTCCTTGTGCAGAAAATACACCAGACGGTGCTTGAGATTAACCTCGATGCTATTTCCTACAACATCAATGAGATAAGGAAACATCTTAATCCAGGCACCAGAATAATGGTTATGGTAAAAGCTTCGGCTTATGGTACCGGACCTTCAGATATTGCCTCACTTCTTGAGTTCCACAGAGTTGACTATCTTGCCGCTGCAAATGCCGACGAAGGCGTCGAGCTGCGTGATGCAGGCGTATCGCTTCCGATAGTGATTATGAATCCTGAACCTCATGCTTTCAACCTTATTATAAAATATAATCTCGAACCGGTAATTTACAGCTTCACAATGTTGCAAAGGTTTGCAGAAACGGCTTCTCGACATGGGCTTACCGACTTTCCCGTGCATATAAAAATTGACACGGGCATGCACCGCCTGGGCTTCTTGCCTTCTGAAACCGGCGTTCTTATTGAGGAAATAAAAGCTGCACATTCGCTCAGGGTTGCATCGGTGTTCTCGCATCTCTCTGCAAGCGAAGCTCCCGAATATGATTTTTTTACTCGTAAGCAGGCAGAATTGCTGAAAGAAACCGCGCTTAAAATTAAGGAAGCAATAGATTACGGTTTTATTGTTCATCTCCTTAATACAACAGGCATTTTTCGTTTCCCTGAGTATCAGTTCGATATGGTAAGGCCAGGAATAGGAATTTTCGGAATCTCGGGAACGCCGGAAATAAACCTGCTCGAGGCTGTGAGATATGTGACAAGGATTTTACAGGTTAAGAATGTGCCTGCCGGCGAACCGGTCGGATATGGGTGTAAAGATGTTTCGGAGAGGAAAAGGCGCATCGCTATTCTACCTGTGGGTTATGCCGACGGCTTCGACCGCAGACTTGGAAACGGAAGGGGCAGTTTTTTCATTAAGAACGGCTTTGCTCCAGTGGTTGGAAATATCTGCATGGATTTGACTATGGCCGACATTACAGGAATAGATGCGGAAGAAGGTGATGAAGCTGAAATATTCGGTAAGAATATTTTTCTCGAAGAGTTTTCTGAAAAAATCGGCACTATACCTTATGAAGTTCTTACTTCTATACCGCCAAGAGTGAAGAGAGTCTTTACAAGAGAATAGACCTCAAAGGGCTGGATGCTTTCTTATTTTTTGACAAAAACAAGAGGCATCTTTCGACCAGCGCCGAATGCTTTTGAGGAAATACGAAGGATTGGAGGAGCCTGGTATCTTTTGTATTCATTCGAATTTATCATACTTAGAGTTTTCATAACAATTTCCCGGTCGAAGCCTTCGGAAATGATTTCCTGCGCTGATTTCCACAGTTCAATATACCTGAAAAGTATTTCATCTAGAAGAGGATAAGGAGGCAAGCTGTCGGTATCGAGTTGATCAGGCTTCAGCTCGGCCGATGGTGGTTTTGCAATTATAGAGGCAGGAATGATTTCCTTATCTCGGTTAATATAATTTGCAAGCCTGTAAACATCGCTCTTATAAACATCTCCCATAACTGAAAGTCCGCCTGCCATATCGCCATACAGAGTGCCGTAACCGGTTGCCATCTCGCTCTTATTGGAGGTATTCAGGAGGATATAGCCGAATTTGTTCGAATATGCCATAAGCAGAACAGCTCTTATGCGCGCCTGTATATTCTCTTCAGTAACATCGGCCGGAAGTCCTTTGAACAATGGCTCAAGAACTTCCTCGAATGCCCTGAAAGGCTTTTCAATGCTGATAATTTCATATTTTACTCCAAGGTTTTCCGCCAGCTTTATGGCATCTTCAACAGACCGCGCAGGAGAATACCTTGAGGGCATAATCAGAGCTGCTATATTTTCTCTTCCAAGTGAGGCAGAAGCAAGACAAAGAACCACAGCCGAATCAATTCCTCCCGACAGACCCAGCACTGCTTTGTTGAGTCCCGACTTTCCAAAATAATCTCTGATGCCTGTCAGTAATGCTTTGTAAATCAATTCTATTTTATCGGGAATATTGGGTTCGGTATTTTGAGTTCCTGCCGCAAGATCATCAAATTCAAAAGTTGAAATACATTCTTCGAAGAATGGTAACTGTCGGAAAATTTTTCCGGCACTGTCAATAACAAATGAGCCTCCGTCGAAAATAAGCTCGCTGTTTGCTCCGGTTTGATTTACATAAATAACCGGCAACCTGTGTTTTAAAGCTTTGTTAATAAAAATTTGACGGCGCGTTTCGGTTTGTGTGTATGAAAACGGCGAAGCTGAAATATTAATAATAAGTTCGGGATTCAACTTTGCAAGTTCATCCATCGGCGAAACAGTATAGAGCCTCGATTTCTCGAACTCATTCAGAAAAGGCTGTTCATCCCATAAGTCTTCACAGATTGTTAGTGCAATATTTTTCCCGTTAAGACTGAAAATGGAAAAATTTTTCTCGGATTCGAAATATCTGTATTCATCGAATATGTCATAAGTCGGGAGAAGGGATTTATTGGCCTGGAATACAACTCTGCCTTCATTCAGAACAAGAGCGGCGTTAAAGAGTTTTTTGCCTTCAGCCTTTGTATTCATTACCGGCGCACCTATTATTGCTGTAATGCCTCTGCATTCGTCGGCTATCCTGCTAATGGTCTGACTGCTTTCATTAATAAAATCAATATAATCGAGCAGATCGAGCGGGGGATAACCGGTAATACACAACTCTGAGAAAATAACCAGATCCGAGCCTTCGGCACTGGCCTTTTTTATAGTATTGATTATTTGCTCTGCGTTCCTTTCGAAGTCGCCTACACGGTAGTTGAGCTGTGCTATAGTTATCTTCATAACCGGCACTTAGAAGTTGATTCCAACTCTGAATTTAAGAAAGTTATGGGAAATCCTGTCAACAGGCTGTAGCACAATGTCTTTGGTTATATCGAGAAAATTCTGCTCGAAGCCAAGCCCAAGCACAATTTCTGTCGTACCTCCCACCGAATAGGAAATACCTCCTGTTATATGATAACCCAGATTGAATTTCTTTAGCTCTTTCATTGCTGATTCTCCTTCGATATTCTCAGAAGGAATATCTACTTTGCCTCCTGTTACAACTTTTGGGTCGAGCCCTATATCAGAGAAAAAAGTAATATAACCTATCTGATTCGATTCGAATTTAAGTCCAATAGGCAGATTAATATAATGAATTTTATAGATTACCGATTTACCTGCAGGAACAGTGGTATTGAAATTATTGAAGATCATTGTGATTGTGTCGGATGTAACGAGTCTGCCTCCTGCATTAATGATGCTCAGACCTGATGAGAAAGAATAATTATTGCTGAAGTATTTGTTGAATGTGAATCCGAAGATGAATCCTGCTCTGGATCCCTCATTTTTTGTTTCACGTGTGTCGGACGAAAACCAGCTTATTAAAGGATCTGCAAAGATGCCAAACCGGATATCCTGAGCATTTGTTACACCTGAGATTATTATCAATAAACTTATTACGACGCAGGTTTTTTTTATAGATAAACAATTGTGAAGACTCATGAAACAGATATTTTAATGAAATGTAAAACAAATTTTTATGCAGTAAAAATAACAAATCTTATTAAATTCTAATCTGTTCACATTGTATGATCCTTTCTTAACGCCCGGAGTGTTGTCTGGTATGGCCTTAGGACTGTCTGACAACATAGAGTATGAGGCCGTCCTTCTCCGTCAGCCGGCGGATTCGGAGGGCAAAGCAGCGAAGCGTTTAAGGCCATAATAAAGTTTATAGTCGGATAGTTGTCATTTTATTTTAAAGTGAATAATTTCGCCCTCAACAATAACTGCCTATGAAAAGAAAATTGACATTGATTTTGACTTCGGTCATCATTCTTACCGTTCCGTGCTTTTTGTCGTGCAAAAGGAACCCATATAAGGTAAATATTTCAGATATAAATGCCGATGTGCACATCAAAAGACTTGAAAAAGATCTTTTTACAGTAGATCCATTAAAGATACCGGATACAATTCAAACGCTTAAGCAAAAATACGGTGACTTTCTGAGATATTTCGGTTATGTGATTAATATCGGTGAACCTGATGATTCGACATGGACAGACGGACTTATTAGATTTTGTACAGACCGACTGAACAATGAGGTCTTTAACGAAACAATGAAAGTGTTTCCTGATGTTCAGTTTATTGAGAAAGAACTTTCGCTCGCTTTCAGGTATTATAAATATTATTTTTCGACGAAACCTATTCCTGCTGTTTTCACCTGCATTACAGGTTTTAACAGCAGTATTATTGTGGGAGATTCAGTTTTAGGCATCGGACTCGACAGGTATCTTGGTAAAGATTGTAAGTATTATCCCATGCTTGGTTTATATAATTATCAAATAGTTAAGATGACACCTGAATATGTTGTGCCTGACGCCATATATGCATGGATCTCATCTGAGTGGGATGCAGGGCAGACTTCTCAAAATGTTCTCTCAGAAATCATAAGGGAGGGGAAGTTTATGTATGTGAAAAAATGCCTTTTGCCTGACTTACAGGATGAAATGATATTCGGTTTCACGCCCGAACAGATGAGGTTCTGTCGTGACAATGAAGGAATGATGTGGCAGTATCTTGTTGAAAACAATCTTCTTTTCAGCACCGATCAACTCACTATAAGAAAGCTTACCGGAGAGTCACCTTTTACATCTTATTTTACTAAAGAATCGCCTGGTCGTGCGGCAGTATGGATTGGATTCAGGATAATCGAATCGTTTATGAAAAACAGCAGGGGATTGAGTGTGGAACAGATGATGAATGTAAAAGATTATCAGCAGATACTCGAGAAAGCAAAGTACAGCCCGGAGAAGTTGTGACTTCCACGTTAATTATAGACATAACTTTGAATCATATAGCTCTGAAGAACAAATCTCATCATTATATTTCTGGCATAAATAATTGTATGGCCAAGTAATTACGGCAAATTGCGAAGGCTTTGTAACAAAATTTCCGCCTTTTTATTCAGAAAAGATGAGCTAATTTATTAAAATTTCACTATTTTTACCAATCGTCATATCAGGGTGTTATTATTGTATTTGTATCAAATATAGGTAATTAGATTACATTTGAAGAATAAAAATGCCTTTTAATGAATATTTCAATTTAAGTGTTTGCACAAAATCCAAGTAAGATGAACAAAAGAAAAGATGTACGAGAACTTATAATTGAAGCTGCTGAAAAATACGGTAATAAAACTGCTTTTATTGATAAAGACGTTGAGTATGATTTTCTGACAATAAAAGACGATGTATTTAGATTAGCTAATGGACTAATCGGTTGTGGATTTAAAAAAGGGGATAAAATTGCCATTTATCTGCCCAATTGTATAGAATATGTTTATTCTTATCTGGCAATATATTCAATAGGGTGTATGGCAGTACCGGTTGATTTCTTTTTAACAGCCAATGAATTGATAGATATTGGCAATCATTGTGCTTTAAAAGGTATCATCACCACTAAAAATGTTAAATTTAGCCTTTTGGAACTCAAAACAAATATTTCCACTTTAAAAGAAGTCATAACTGTTGAAGATGACCCCAAATATCTTTCATTCTGGCAACTTACAAAAAATTCAGCAGATTATTTAGATGATCAGGGCATAGACATAAATATGCCATCAAGTATTTTCTATACTTCCGGCAGTACAGGTAAACCAAAAGGAGCCCTATGGAATTACGAACATATTCATTTGGGGGCGGAACATTTGAAGCATTTTTGTACTTACGAAGGACTGGAAAATATTTTAAAGATGGATGAAACAGAACGAACAATATCTGCCATTCCGTTTTCTCATTCCGGAGGTATATTATTTGTAATGGTTGCTATTAAATATGGCATGAGTACCGTTATCATGCCAAAGTTCTTTCCTTTAAACTTTATCCAGTTGATTGATAAATGGAAGGTAACTGGCGTATGGATGGTTCCGCCGATGTTTTATGCTGTGTTATATTTGAAAGATGTCAGCAATTATAGGTTAGAATCACTCAGGTGGGCAGATGTTTTTGGAGCACCCTCTTCTCCGGATTTATTGATGAAGTTTAAAAATTTATTTCCTAATGCTGTGGTTTTGAACAGCTGGGGCATGACGGAAATCGCTCCACCTATTTGTGTTACTTCGCCGGGCAATATCATTCCAGTAGGAAAGCCCGTACCTGATGTGGAATTGAAAATTTTCGATGTATATGATAATGAAGTGAAAACCGGCGAAATAGGCGAGGTTGTAGCTAAAGGCAGGTCTGTTTTCTGCGGCTATTACAATGAACCGGAATTGAACAGGGAAGCATTTAAAAACGGCTGGTTTTATACAGGCGACCTGGGATACTTCGATAAACAGGGGAATCTTTATATCATTGGAAAATCAAAAGATACTATAAAAGTTGGAGGCGAGCTTGTATGGGCGGCAGAAATAGAGGAAATATTGATGAGGCACCCCTGCATTAAAGAAGCTGCCGCTGTTGGTGTTCCTGATAAATTACGTGGTGAAACGGTTAAATGCTTTATTGTATTGAAAGACGGAATTGTTTTGCCCAAACATTATATAAAAGAATATTTGAGAGATAAGCTGGCAAAGTTTAAACTTCCAAGGGAAATTGAATATCTAAGTGAACTTCCGAAAACCAGTTCCGGAAAAATAAATAAAGCTGAACTAAAAGGGCTAAATTAAACTCCTTTCCTGGAAAGCACTAGAATAACTTTATAATATCATGTGAATTATTATTATATTTCCATAACTTGGAAAAGGTGACGGTATATAATAATATAAATAATAGAGGCTTTAAAGAAATATGGCAAATTCTAGAATTCTTGACGCATTTACTGCTGTAATTGCCAGATTTTTTCAGCTTCTGGTAAGATTAACACCCTCATCTCTACTTTTTATCAGGGAAAATATTGTCTATTTTTTATTATGCCATATTTTTCGTTACAGAAAAAAAGTTGTAAGGAAAAATATTGAGTTTGTTTTTCCTGATAAATCATCCGGCTATTATAAAAAGATGGAAAACCAGTTCTACCATTTCCTTTCCAGAATGTTCATAGAGATGGCCGAAAGTTATTACATGAATATTGATGATGTATTGTCCCATTTTAAATTTAAAAATGTTGAAATAATACAAAACTTTCTGAAGCAAGATAAAAGTGTCATTCTGGCATTAGGACATCATAACAACTGGATCTGGCAGGTTGTCTTATCCGAAATATTGAAATATCCTGTATATATGGTTTATAAACCATTGTCTAACAAATATATAGACAATTGGTTCAGAAATTCGAATTATTCTCCTTTAGCCAGATATATAGACAGTGAATCAATTTCGAAATATTTCCTCAAAGCTATAAAAGAAAAGCAGCCGTCAGTATTTATTATGCTGGCTGACCAATACCCGCCACCGACAATAAATTCATTCCGGGTTGACTTTCTTGGCAGGGAAACCCCATTTTTCCGGGGTGTTGAATTCTTTGGAAAAAAATTCAATACCCCTGTCGTTTTCGGAGAAACAATGAATATTAAAGATTACTTTTATGAAACTTATTATAATATAATTTATGATGGAAATGAAAGCCTGGAGAAAGGAGAAATTACACAGCGATATGCTACTGCCCTTGGTAATGCTATTATGAAGCAACCTGAAAACTATTTATGGTCTCACAGACGATGGAAAAAAATAATAAAATATTAAATTTCTTTTGTTAATTTCCTTTTACCATTTCTTAAACATTACGAATTTTTCTCAGTTTAAGAAGAAAATTTAAACAGCTTTTAATAAAAAAGACCCTTTTGTAGGGCCTTTTTAGTTCCTTTTCAATTCAATACTATGCAGGATGAATCGCATCCACCGGACATACATCCGAACAGGTTCCGCAGTCGGTGCATAAATCAGGATCTATCTTGTAGATATCACCTTCAGATATAGCATTAGACGCACATTCATCAATACATGCTCCACATGCTGTGCAATTTTCATCAATTTTATAAGCCATAATTTTTATTATTAATTGATATATACAATTTCCAAAAATAACTCATTTTTTTAAATTCTGAAATCAAAAAGTTCATTAAATAATGTTTTTAAAGTTGAACATTTTTTAAATACAATTGGTTAACAATTTTACCGGTTTAATTGTTCATTTTATATTCAAATTTTAAGATTTCTGCTGTCTTATTAAGAACAATATTTTAAGTTGCTCCCCTATATTTTTTAGAAATCGAGGCTGAACGACAGGTAGAATACCATAGGCAGGATATAGTGGTTTTCGACACCCCATGCAAAATCGGCCCTTATAAAATAACCGAGAATCTGTGCTCTTAGGCCTGCACCGAAACCTCCAACAATGGGTTCTTTGTTTGTGTCGAGATACACAGTTACAGGTCCGTTGGTGATAATATCCCTGTCGTATGAGTTCTCGCCCGACCATGGTGATTTTCCCGACCAGGCAGTGCCGATATCCCCAAAACCCACAATCTGCAGGCTATTAAGGAAATTGGAACGTAGCGGATGGCCGGCAAAATATCTTATGAAAGGCCACCTTATCTCGCTATTTATCAATGCAAAACTATTACCATTCCTGATATTCTGACTGAATCCTCTCATATTGGTGGCAAGAGCCTGAAAACCGTAATTGTAATTCGGGTTTACTCCAAGAGATTGGTCGAACATGGGAATCTTACTGAATAAATACCCCATCCAGTTATCAACACCACCGAGATAATAAATAAGTTTCGTAGGCCCGTACGAAGTACTTGCTGCAAATCTGTTAGCCCATATAAGCTCACGGTGTATCTTGGTGTAATGTCTGAAATCGGCGCCAAGAACAATCATATCCGATTTTTTCTGACAGACCTCTTTCTAATATTCTCCCACAATCCTATACCTCCTCCCGTAATAAATATTGATGCTTTTCTTTCTTGTATTGTCGTAAATCAACTCTCCCTTCAGGCCGGCCCAGTGATTTACAATATCGCTGCTGTTTAGTGCCTGCACACTGGTTGAAAGGTCTACATACTTATCGAGCCTGTATGATAATGTACCTTTAAGGGCGAGGACAGGAGAAAAAGGTTTGGCAAGCGACAGATAAACATTGTCGCTGTGAATTTTATAATAATTACCTTCATCATCCGAGGAATTGAAAGTCATGCGATGATAAAGAAGCTGTTTGTCATATTTGCCCTTCAGGTTCTCTATCAGAAGAAGATATTCATTACTGTCTAAATTGCCTGCAAATCTGAAGCCGCCCGTAACTTTGTAATCTTCGAAAAGGTCGAGAATACCTATGCGGGTGAGAAGATTCGTTCCGGGATTGAAATATGGTGATCCGCCATTATAAGGCTGATACGAGTTGTTAAGAAAACTGAAATCTATCTGGGTTGCTATGTAATTGTTGTAAAATGACGGCTGATATATTCTTATTAACGGAAGCTTGAGAGTGTCGGTTTCAAGGTCAATATTCATAAAATCTTTTCTCCATAGCTGTTCATAATAGTTTTGTTTTTCTTTCTCGAAAATATAGTGGTTTATATCTATTGGTTCATCTTTGGCATAGTATTCATACAGAGGCTTTTTAAGTGTGTCTCTTCTCTTTTTATCCTCGACCAGAAGCCATTGCCGCAACTGTTCGATGCTGTCGGCCTTGTGAAGAAGTTCTGTTTGTTCTTTTCTGAAGTTGCTCACAGGCAATTCATTCTCTTTTATCTGAGTGCCGGATGAATTTTCACCTTTTCTTAAATAATGTCTGTCACGATTGAAGACTACTTCCCCATAGCTACCAGGATTGCCTGCCACATCATGGTATAGAATATTCCGGTCATAATTTGTTACAGGCAATGAGCTCATATAATATCTGTAATGAGTTATGGTGTCAATGAAACTTATAGTGCTGTCGAATTTTGCTGAAAACCTGTTGAATATGCCGTTATTGTTTCCAAGGTATGAAATGGTTTCCCTGCCTGTGCTTACCGGCTGGAAACGGTCATTATATCTTCCTTCTGTGAGCCGTGTAAGAACAATGCCTTTACTGTTGAGGTCGTAAGTGAAAAGGTCGTAAGTTAAACCCGGTTTTTCAAATGGATCGGCTTTATTAAAGAGTGTGTCGCTCATACGGTTTGATGTGAAAATTATTTCGCTGTTAGACGCTTTGAGGAAAGATGGATTCAAGTCGTCAGGAAGGTCGTTTGTTATCTGTTCGTTTGTGCCTGAAGCGATGGTATGTACGTATATGTCGGTAAATCCTCCTTTGACTCCGGAAAGCACTAATCGTGTTCCGTCAGGCGAGTAACTGAAATCAAGAACCTTATCCATAGAAAGAAAGAGCCTGTTTTCAGTTGACTTTTCAGGTATCCTGTAGAAATATATCCTGAGCTGAGATTTCTCCTCGTTGATAAATGTAAGCATTTTACTATTTGGATGCCAGGCAATTACAGGATATGAATTATCGGTTTTATGTTCATATTTCGGTTCGGCTCTGAAAATAACCTTTGTTTTTCCGGTTTCCTGATCATAAATCCATATCCTCTTACGTCCCCAGTCATTAGTAACATACGCTATATATTTTTTATCGGGACTTATTTTAACCTGTTGAAAAATCTGTTCTTTTTTCGACCTCTTTAAATATTCGTTTTTTACTGAAGGATTACCGTTATCGCCTGCAAATTCAGCCTTGTAATATTCCTTCCATTCTTTAAGAAGATCGCTTAGTTTCTGTCCGGTCACATACAGAAAGCCGTCATTGACATTCTTGTATATTTTAGTGAGATAAATTATTGAAGGGATGAGGGCATCCCCATACTGACGACCGATGAATCTCCAGAACGATTGTCCGGCATAGATGGCATCTTCGTATTCGAGGTTGTTTATATTTTTGTATTTTTTACTTTTGAAACCGTCTCTTACCCTGTTTTCGACCTCGTAATCCCAGCCGTATCCGACATAGTTTGCCAGTCCTTTAAGATACCAATCGGGCATAGTAAATGACTGTGAGCTCGAGGTTCTGTCGCGCACGTCGGCATCTGCAAAGATTTCGTTTATTATTACTTCGGCAATTGATGAGGCAATCTGTTTTTGATAAGAGACTCTGTTTCCTTCATAATATAGCAGAACCTTGTTTTTGATTATTCTGCTGTATCCGCCAAGGTTGTAATCGTCTTCAGAGAAGCTGACAAGTCCGATGTTTGTTTGTTTGTATTCTGCCTGTTTATTGAAAATTATGAATATAAGCCTCTTTTCGAGCGGATAATCGAAATAATCTTCTATTTCTTCAATCTTTTTAATTGCATAGCCGGCTGTATTCTTCGCCAGTTCCCTTCCTTCTTCCTTGAAATAGCAATCAATGTTTTCGAACCTGTAGAACGACCAGTAATAATCGTAATACTGAACCCTGTTCTTGCCGAATGTCATCTGCATGCCGTTATAAAACTGTCCCGAGGCCGATAAATGCATAGCAACTGCAACAGACAACACGGTTAGTTTCATTTTTAATGCCTCGGACATTTGTACGAATGATATTAAATTGTTTTAAATATGCTCAAATTCTGTTCCAAAACAACGGAAACAAAACTAATATATTCTATCGTCAGAATTGGACTAAAAGATAAATAAATTACATCTAGTCTTATAACAATAAATTATAATTGATATTTTATAATCGGGAACTTAATTTATGATTTATGTTTGCCACAAGTATCGGGAGAGAAAGGAAGACAGATAAAATAGGCCTTTTCTTCCTTCAAAGTCAGAAAGTTGTATCTTTTTTACAGAATTCATAAGTAAAGTCGTAGAGTCATTGTATAAAAAATTAACATAACCCTTTACACGTAAATCTTTGACATTGCCGATATTAATAAATTAATATGGCTTAACACCAATGTTTAAAATAAAACTATCAACCATTTTTTGTTTAGGTTGATAGCCAGTTTGTAAACATTTTGAATATAATACTCATCACTGTTATTTTATTACGCATTTCCGCCAGGTAATCTGGCAGAAATGCGTAATACCACTGCAAAATAAGAAAATCGATAAAAAGCTATTTATTTAATTATTGGAGTCAGGACAATATTCCTAAAAGAAACTTTTCCATGATCACCTTGCAGGTAAATAGGGCCTGGAGCAAAAACATCTGAAATAATTGCACCACCTGTCGGACCATATACAGGTTGATTGTCAATTATCTTCACACCGTTAAGAATAACCGTTAAATGTCTGTCGCACAAAGTTATATCAAGCGATTGCCATTCGCCTGCAGGTTTTTCTGCACTAACAGATGGAGTGATGCGGCTATAAAGTGCCCCCATATTATGGGAGTCAAGTGGTTTTTTGTATGAATCCACAATTTGTATTTCATACATTCCTCTGAGATACACCCCGCTGTTACTGCCTTCCGGTACATTCACTTCAAGCTTCAGGTTAAAGTCTTCAAACTCCTGCTCAGTCCGGATATTGCCATAACTTATATGCGGCTGTCCTTCCGTCTGAACCGGATCGTTTATAAGCACTCCATCAACAACTTTAAAACCATTTACTTGTTTTTCATTGATAAGCTTCCATCCTGTAAGATCTTTGCCGTTGAATAGCACAATTGGTTCTCCGTATTTAACTTTTGAAAGGTCAGGTGCCGGTGGAACCGGTGGAAGTTTCTTCCCAGTAAAAGATGTTGAGTCAACACCCAGTCCGCTACGCCGCGGATTCAAAAGAAGGCCTTTGATTTTATCGTCGCCGTCCTTTCTCACTTCAAGCCAGCTTGTGATTGTGTGTTGCCTGAGAGGTTTGCCATCGCTGTCGCGGGTTCGCACCACATTATTGGTACGTGTAACAACAAGGTACTGGTCTTCAGCAAGAAAGACATTGGCAACAGGGTTTATGCTTCCCGCAACCCATAAAAGGTCAGCGTCAATATAACCTTCTTCCTGACGCACTTCAAGCCATCCTACAGATCCTCCGCTAATATCAAACGTCCACTGGCCAAGGAACTCAGAAACATCCACTTTTTTAGCCGAAACGGTTTTTGTTCCCGTACTACAGGAGACAATAAGAAAAAGCATTAAAACTGCTGATAAACAATAATTTAAAGTTTTCATAAAAAATGTTTTAATTTATTAATTTTAATTTCGTCAGTTATAGTAAACAAAATTACTTATTTTTAATATAAATCGTCACCTTTTTGGCTGCATTTACACTGAGCAGATTTAATTTTTTTAAACATTAAGCATTTTACTCTCCAAATTTAAAATATAATGTACCAGATAGAGGTTCAGTGTTTCGGTTAAGCAAAAATATATTTTTCTGGCCTTGAGGCCCCAACGATTCAGGAGGTAAAAATTTTGTACCTATAGGGCTGATGCCATGAAGGAAGGAAATATCCCCATCAGGAAATGGTGGTGTAACATAACCTGCAGCATATTTCGGTTTTCCCGGTGTAAAAAGATGAAGAAAAATATCATCAGATGCTGAAATTACAGTAAAAGGATAATTCATGGTTTTTATCCTTACCGAATAAAGGTTGGAATAATATCCTTTAAATTCCGGATAATCCCACGACTCACCGGTAACTGTATTATTATAGTCCTTCTCGAAAATACCAAAACTTACACCTCTCGTTCGATTTTTCCATACCCTGTAAGGACCATTTGCGGCAAGAGTTGCTCCTTTTACTTTTTCTTCAGGAAAGGAAAAAGTGATGCCGAAAAAATCTGCAGTGCCCGAAGGCTTATAATCGTAATCGAGCCTTAGCCATCCTCCAGGCATCATTGTCCACCTCACATGACATTCCAACTTCTCGTCGTAAATAACTTCCACAATGTAATTCATATCGGACTGGTAATGTTTTACTTCCCTGAATACAGGATTAAATCCCACAAACAGGGGCCCGTTATTGAAAGGAATTATTTCGTTTCCTTTTTTCACTTCATTGATCAATCCGTTTTTCAGACTGAAAGTAACAGCAATATCAGCAGATGATATTATCAGATTGTCACTATCTATTTTACCGGAAGCCTTTTCTCCTGCCGGTTTGACAAGTCGTTCCGCCATTGAGGCCGGGGAAGTGATATTCCAGGTCCATGTATTGATAAGCCTTCCGAAAGGATCAAAAGCATTGAGGCAAATGACGTCGAAATCCTTCCAGTTATCGGGCAGATTCAGGTCTAACCAGCCTTTTTCGCCGGGTTTAATAGCCGGAGGGTCAACTTTTCGGGGAATTCTATAAGACTCCGACTGATAAAAAGAATCAGATAATTTAACAAGGTAATAACTGAAACTGCAGCTATTGAACGGAGTGTAGAAAAATCTGTTCTCCACCTTCAACTTTCCGTCGAATATGGGCGTAATGATTTTCTTTTCAATCCATACAGGAGACCAGATATCCCTTATTGCATAATAACTTCCTTCCTTTTCCCGGAATGGACCCAATATTCCATCGGGTGCATAATTTCCTTTAGTATCTATCGAATCTTTCTTATCAGTGCGTACAACTCCCTCATCGGCGAAGACCCAAAGGAATCCTCCGGCAGAAAGGGGATTTGAATACATAAGGTTCCAGTAATCTTCAAGCCCTGCGCCAAGTCCGCCATCGAACAACCCGTGAAGGAACTCTGTTGGAAAGAAAATATCCCTCCCGTTAAAGAATGTCGAAGTGCCATAATTATATGGTATATAATGTTTTGTGTTCATTCCATTTATAGTATGCCATGGTTCTATAAACTGGCGTTTCTGCGGATCGTACTTTGCGAATTCTTCCCTGAGTTCAGGGTTAAATCCACCTTCATTGCCATTGCTCCATAACACTATAGACGGATGGTTCACGTCTCTTTCGACCATCTCTTTTACCAGTTTCTTTCCAGGATTTGTATCATAAAATTTCTGCCAGCCTGCGAGCTCATCTATAACAAAAAGCCCAAGAGAATCGCAAACATCGAGGAAGTGGCTGTCGGGCGGATAATGGCTCATGCGCACGGCATTGATGTTCATATCCTTCATCAGGTTTACATCGAGCAAGCTTATCTCTTTTGAAAGTGTTTTCCCGGATGTCGGCCATGAGCTATGGCGGCATACGCCTCTAAACATAATCTTTACACCATTGACATAGATGCCGTCTTTTTGCTTCACTTCCACAGTTCTGAAGCCAAACTTATGAATCACTCTGTGAATTATCCGCTCACCTTCTTTGAGGCTCACAACCACACGGTAAAGGTTTGGAAATTCCGGGCTCCAGAGTAAAGGATTGTTTAGTTTTCCTTTAATTACTTTATAAGTCTCACCTTTTTCAAAAGATATGGTCATTAAATCGCCCACATTCTCGCCTTCAAGTGTTTGTATTCTTGCTTCGACTGTTTTTCGATTCCTATTTCCATTTAAGTAAAGATCAGCAGTGAAGGTACCGTCGGCCCGTGCATCAATAGAGACCTGGCTGATAAACTCATCAGGCACAATTTCGAGATAAACAGGTCTGAATATTCCTCCGAAAATCCAGTAATCGCCTTGCCTCTCGGCTCTGTTCACTGATTGGTTCGATGACATCTTGCTAACCGTCACCTCAAGGAGATTCTTTGAACCGGGTTTTACGAGTTTTGTGATTTCATATTTAAACCTGTAAAAGGCACCCTGATGGATCGGTCCAGCAGGTTTTCCGTTTATCTTCACTTCCGTGTCGGTCATTGAACCTTCAAAAACAATAAATATTCTTTTGCCGCGGGCAGATGCCGGAAGAGTAAATTCATGCTTGTAAAATCCTTGTTCGTCGGCAAGCTGTTTTTCGCGACCAAAATTGTATGTCCCGAAACCCTGAAGTTCCCAGCAGGAGGGAACAGGTATTTTTGTCCAGTATCCGCTGTTGCGTCCTTTCGTGCAATAGAAATCCCACTGTACAGTAATATCCTTGTCTATTCCCGACAAATAAATAATCTCAGTGTTCTGCGCCCTCGCAAACACAACAAATGCTGAAAAAATTAAAATAGAAAACAGATTCTTCATAAGATTTTTTTTGTAAACGAAGATAGATTTTTTTATATTCTTATCTTTCATTTTTTATCTTCGTAAATGAATTTTATCCAGAAGTATAATTTGTAACTTAATTTTGTTTCAAAGATAGCCGTAGAGACGGCACAGAGGGAAATAGATAAAACCTTACATAAATGTTAAAGAAGCAATTTATTACGGTTCTGTTTTTTATTTTAATTGCAGGCCATGTTTTCTCACAGCTTTCATGGCCTGAAATAACATCGGAGACAAAACCATGGACTCGCTGGTGGTGGCCGGGGAGCATAGTAAACCAGAAAGACATTTCGCGCGTAATGGAGCAATACAGCTCCGCAGGTCTTGGCGGACTTGAACTTACTGTTATATATGGCGTAAAAGGGCAAGAAGAGAAATTCATAAATTTCCTCTCTCCCGAATGGATGAAAATGTTATCCCACACACTTAATGAAGCCCGCCGGCTCGGAATGGGCATAGATATGGCCAATGCCTCAAGCTGGCCTTTCGGCGGCCCCTGGGTGACTGATGATGATGCAAGCAAATATGTTGCTTTCAAAAGTTATGTTCTCAAAGGAGGCGAATCTTTGAAAGATAGAATTGAATATATACAAGAACCGTTTATCAGGTGGAACAGTACTTACAAAGAAGACATCAGGGGAATAAAAGATCCTGTTTACACAAACCGGAATCTTCAGCAACTTGCAATTGATCAGATCAGATTCGAAAAATCTATCCCTCTTCAGGCTCTTATGGCTTATTCCGACGACGGGAAGATAATCGACCTTACAGGAAAAGTAGATAATGAAGGCAATCTCTTATGGACTGCCCCAGCCGGAAACTGGACTCTTTATGCAGTTTTTATGGGATGGCACGGTAAAATGGTTGAAAGAGCAGGCCCCGGTGGAGAAGGATATGTCATTGATCATTTCTCGGAACAGGCAGTAAAAAATTATCTCAGTCATTTCGACAGGGCATTTGAAGGTTATGACATAAGTTATTTACGAGGTTTTTTCAACGACTCGTATGAAGTGGACGATGCAAGAGGACAGTCGGACTGGACTCCTTCCTTCTTCGATGAGTTCCTTGAACGACGGGGATACGACCTCAGGGAACATCTGCCGGCTTTGTTCCAGAAAGATAATCCAGATAAAAATGCAAGAATATTGATGGATTACCGTCTCACAATATCGGAACTTATACTTGACAATTTCACCAGAGGCTGGAGTGAATGGGCACATAAACAGGGAAAAATAACCCGTAACCAGGCTCACGGTTCGCCGGGAAATATTCTCGATCTTTATGCTGCATCAGATATTCCGGAAACCGAAGGCACGGAAATCCTTCGCATGAAATTCGGAACTTCAGCGGCAAATGTCACAGGCAAAAAACTCGCCTCGGCCGAAGCTGCTACATGGCTCGATGAACACTTTTCTTCAAACCTTTCCGATATAAAAAAAGCTGTTGACAGGTTTTTCATTTCCGGAGTAAATCATATCCTGTACCATGGAACTTGCTATTCGCCACCGGATGAACCATGGCCGGGTTTTCAATTCTATGCGGCTGTTGAGCTCAATCCTGCCAATCCTGTCTGGAATGATTTTCACGCTCTTAACAGATATGTTACAAGGGTTCAGTCGTTCATGCAGACAGGCAAGCCCGATAATGAGGTATTACTATATTTCCCTGTTTTCGACAGATATGCTGATTATAGCAATGCCATGCTCGAACATTTTGACGGTATAAGCCGGAATTTATCAGGGTCTCATTTTATGAACGCAGCAGAACATCTTACAAGAAAGGGTTACACTTTCGATTTTATCTCCGATAATCAGATAAAGAACTGCAGAATATATATGAATAATCTGGTAACTGAAGGTAATACGGCTTATAAAGCTATTCTGGTTCCACAGTGTAAATATATGCCGATCGAGACTTTCAATAAACTGATTAACCTTGCAGATGATGGTGCTATAATTATATTATACGAAGAATTACCTCAGGATGTTTCAGGATTCAAAGATTTTGAACTTAACCGAGAGATTTTTGCACATCTCAAAGGGCAGTTTAAATTTCAGAGCTCCGGAAACGAAGAAATCAAAACAGCAATTTTAGGTTCAGGAAAAGTTCTAATGGGCGACGACATCGATGCTATGCTGAAGGCTGCCGGCGTGCAATATGAATCTCTTTCCGATTACGGACTTCAATTCTGCAGAAGAAAAGACGCCGCCGGAATAATCTATTTTGTTTATAATGAATCCGATAAACCGTTTGCTTCCTATATAAAGCTGGAATCGTCTACCAGGTCAGCAGGACTTTTCAATCCGATGACAGGTGAAAAAGGAACGACAAAAATCAGAAGATCAGATGACGGAAAA
>CAZIRN010000006.1:0-32947 GCA_964541495.1 uncultured Rikenella sp.
TTGTGAATCTTATACAATCGCTCAAACTCGACAGCGATTCAATTAACAACTGGAAAAATGGAGTTGAGAGAGCGCTGAAAAGATATATACCGGATGGTACGAGAGCCAAGGGTAAATGTGGTGAATGTGGTTCGGACAACCTTGTTTATCAGGAAGGTTGCCTGATCTGTAAAGACTGCGGGTCGTCAAAATGCGGCGACGCATAAAAATGATATTCAGCTTTTCAGAATTCCGAATTCCTTTCCTGTTTCTTTGAAGGCATCTATAGCTTTGTCGAGATGTTGGCGTGTATGTGCGGCGGAAAGCTGAACCCGTATCCTTGCCTGCTCTTTAGGCACAACCGGATAGCAAAATCCTGTCACGTAAATATCTTTCTCAAGAAGCCGTGAAGCAAAATCCTGAGATAGTTTTGCGTCATAAAGCATTATCGCACAGATAGCTGAGCGAGTAGGTTTAATTGTAAAGCCTGCCTTCGTCATCCTGGCAAAAAAATATTCGGCATTGGCATGAAGCTTTTCCTGAAGTTCGTTCGTTTCGGACATAATATCAAACATCCTTATGCCTGCCGCTGCAATAAGAGGAGGGATTGAGTTTGAGAAAAGGTAAGGTCTGGAACGCTGCCTGAGCATTTCTATTATTTCCTTTCTGCCTGTTGTAAAGCCTCCAATAGCACCTCCAAATGCCTTTCCGAGTGTGCCTGTAATTATTTCCACTTTGCCTTTAAGATCAAATAATTCGGTCACTCCTCTCCCTGTCCTGCCCACAACGCCTGCCGAGTGTGACTCATCAACCATTACCATAGCATTATATTTTTCTGCCAGTTCATAAATACGGTCAAGAGGAGCAACATTGCCGTCCATTGAAAAAACACCGTCAGTCACAATTAGCCTGAAGCGTTGAGACTGCGCCAGATTAAGCTGTTTTTCCAGATCGTTCATATCGGCATTTTCATAACGATAACGCTGAGCCTTGCATAATCTGATGCCGTCAATAATCGAAGCATGATTCAATGCATCTGAAATTATGGCATCTTCTGATGAAAAGAGGGGTTCGAACAAACCGCCATTAGCATCGAAACAAGCCGCATACAATATTGTATCCTCGGTGCCGAAAAATGATGCTATCTTTTTTTCAAGTTCCTTATGAAGGTCGGTCGTACCACATATAAACCTAACCGACGACATGCCATAACCATGGCTGTCGAGCGCAGCTTTTGCAGCCTTTATAAGTTCAGTATTGTTCGACAGGCCAAGATAATTGTTTGAACAGAAATTAAGAACCTTCTGTCCTGTATTTAGTTCTATTTCAGCCCCTTGAGGTGAAACAATAATCCTCTCATTCTTATAAAGGCCTGATTCTATGATCTCGTTGAGCTGATCATCAAGATATTTCTGAAATCCGGAGTACATTTTTTATTTTTTTAAAGTGAACACTATAATCTATTTTTAGAAGTTTTTTAATTATTAAAAAACTTGCAAAGAGTATAACGAACAAGTGTAAGAACGCAAGTAATTGAAAAGATAAATTAATTCAGTCCCAGTTCAATATTACTTTTCCACAATTGCCTTTCTCCATTATATCGAATCCTTTCTGAAAATCGTCGATATAAAAACGATGTGTAATAACAGGATTGAGATCAATACCACCGATTATCATCATTTCCATTTTGTACCAGGTTTCCCATATTTCTCTGCCATAGATTCCTTTTAGAGTTATTGCTTTGAATATAATATCATTCCATGGCACCTTGCATTCGGATGGTAATATACCAAGCAATGCGATGCTTGAGCCATTATACATATTCTTAATCATTTCATTGAAAGCCGACGGTGACCCCGACATTTCAAATCCGACATCAAATCCTCTCATTCCAAGTTTTTTAACTGCATCCGAAATCTTTTTGCCTTTCGAAGGGTTCAAAGTAAGAGTAGCGCCCATTTTATTTGCAATGTTAAGACGGTAATCATTCAAATCGCTTGCAACGATAAACCTTGCCCCTGAATATCTGGCAATTGCAATAGCCATATTTCCTATTGGTCCGGCTCCTGTTACAATTACATCTTCGCCGAGTAGTGGAAAAGAGAGCGCAGTATGAGTTGCATTGCCAAAGGGGTCCATTATAGCGGCCCATTCATCCGGAATTCTGTTGTCGAGAGGTACAACATTCGAAGAGGGTATTTTAACATATTCAGCAAAGGCTCCATCTATATTTACACCTATTCCTAACGTGTTTTCACAAACATGTTCTTTACCCCTCCTGCAATTTCGGCAATGCCCGCAAGCAATATGACCTTCTCCGGTCACCCTGTCGCCGACTTTGAAATTTTTCACACCTGCGCCGGTTTTTTCAATATAACCCATATATTCATGGCCAATCACCAGCGGGACTTTTATAGTACTCTGCGCCCATTCGTTCCACTCATAGATATGCAAATCTGTTCCGCATATAGCAGACTTAACAACTTTAATTATCACATCGTTAAGTCCAGGTTCCGGAATTGGGACTTCCTTCAACCATATACCTTTTTCAGGCTTTACCTTAACCAGAGCTTTCATTTTTTTCATACGAATTCGCCTTCTTTAAAAGAAATTTTCATTTCATTTATACTGATTTAAAAATCCTAATTTAGAATTTTTAAATCATAGTTGTGATGATTTTTGTTATTCTAATACATATTAGCTTCTTTCCGTATCTTTGCATGAATAATCAGAACTGACCGCATATTATTATGGTAAGAGTAAGATTTGCCCCAAGCCCGACAGGCCCGCTACATATAGGGGGAGTGAGGACAGCTTTGTATAACTATCTTTTTGCCCGCAAACAAAACGGCACTTATATTTTGCGTATTGAGGATACTGATCAGACTCGATATGTAGAAGGGGCGGAAGAGTATATAATAGAAGCTCTCGACTGGTGCGGAATAAAGTTTGACGAAGGCGTTAGGGAAGGAGGAAATTACGGTCCATACAGACAAAGTGAGAGGAAGGGTATTTACCTGCAATATGCGGAATTACTGGTGGAAAAGGGCGATGCCTATTACGCATTCGATACTCGTGAAGAACTTGAAAGATTACGTAGGGAATACGAGACGAAAAAAAAGACATTCACCTATAACGGATTTGTAAGAAACCAATTGAAGAATTCACTCTCTCTTCCTGAGCATGACTGGAAAGAGATGCTCAACAGAGGTGAACCTTATGTGATAAGATATAGAATGCCTCTTGACGAGGAGATATCTTTCGATGATATTATTAGAGGCCATATTGCTGTAAATTCTTCTACTCTTGATGATAAAGTCCTTTTCAAATCGGACGGTATGCCTACTTATCACCTGGCAAACATTGTAGATGACCATCTGATGGAAATTACTCATGTAATACGGGGGGAAGAATGGTTGCCTTCAATGCCGCTTCATGTAATGCTTTACAGATCGTTTCAATGGGCACTTCCCTTTTTTGCACATTTACCTCTCATTCTTAAACCCGACGGTAAGGGCAAGTTGAGTAAACGCGACGGAGATAAAATGGGATTTCCAGTTTACCCCATCTATTGGCCTTATGGTGAGACTGCACGTGGCTTCAGGGAAGAAGGATATTATCCCGAAGCATTTGTTAACATGCTGGCGCTACTCGGCTGGAATCCGGGAACAGATAAGGAAATCTTCAGCATGGAAGAACTTATAAATGAATTTTCACTTGAAAAGATAAACAAATCCGGATCTCGTTTTGATCCTGTTAAGGCCAGATGGTTCAATCACGTTTATCTTCAGAAAAGAAGCACTAATCAGATTGCGCTGGAATTCAGCGAGATATTAAAAGCCAGAGGCTATTATTGCAATATTAAGAAACTTGAGATTCTTGTTGATCTTGTGAGAGAGAGAATAAGTTTTGTAAAAGAGATGTGGGATGAAACGAGTTTCTTCTTTGAAGCGCCCACAATATATGACGATAAAGCTGTTAACAAATGGTGGAAAGAAGATTCTCCTAAATTGTTAAATGAAATTGCGGAAATCTTAAACGGGATTAGCGATTTCAGTAAGGAGTTTATCGAGCATACTATTCGCGACTGGATTGCCCGAAAGGGTTATGATAATGGATTGGTAATGCATTCGTTGAGAATCGTGCTTGTGGGTGAATTAAAAGGTCCGGGAATATTCGATATTATAAGCTGGTTAGGGAAGGAAGAGACACTACGCCGAATAAAGAGAGGAATAGAAACAATAGGAAAGTAGCACATGAACCTCCCGGGCTTGAACGATTTTATTGATATCCATAATCATGGAGCAGTTCCGGCAGCCGGGATTTTTCAGGTTGAAAATATTAATGCTAATCAACCGAAAGAACCGGATAATACACACGGTCTTGCATATACAGTAGGCATCCATCCATGGTATCTTACCGAAGAAAATTTTCAGGAGCAAATAGAGAAAGTAATTATTGATTCAAACCATGAAAATGTTATTGCACTGGGTGAGGCCGGATTTGATAAAATTAAAGGTCCTTCTATTGATTTTCAACGTGAAGCCTTCTTAAGACAGATAGTTTTATCCGAAGAAACAGGTAAACCGCTATATATTCATTGCGTACGGGCATGGGAAGAACTGATTTCCGTTCGGAAAAACTTTAAGCCGAAATTGCCCTGGCTGGTACATGGGTTCAGAGGTAAATCAGAACTTGCCCTTCAACTTATATCAAAAGGAATTTATCTTTCTTTCTGGTGCGACTTCATTATAAGACCTGAAGCGGAACATCTTATTAAATCCGTTCCCCCAGAGAATTTTTTTCTTGAAACTGACGGATGTGAAATTGAAATAGTCACAATATATAATAAGGTATCGGAAGTGCTTGGGGTTACAGTCGAAGAGCTTAAAAGACAAATATATTCAAATTTCATGACTTTTTTCGGAATCTGATGGAGGAATGGTATTCGAGGACAGAACAATGCATAGGTGCCGAACGTTTTGCGAGGTTAAAATCATCCAATGTGCTTGTGGCTGGTATGGGAGGGGTGGGAGCTTATGCAGCTGAAATGCTTTGCAGGGCAGGTATAGGGAAAATGACAATTGTAGATGGTGATATAATTCATCCATCCAATCGTAATAGACAACTTCTTGCCCTTATAAGTACTGAAGGAAAACCCAAAGTACTTATAATGGAGGAGCGGTTAAAGGATATAAATCCGGATATTGAAATAACAGCATTAGATGAGTTCATAAGAGATGAAAGGATGATAGAAATTCTATCCGAACCATTCGATTATATTGTTGATGCAATTGACACTTTATCGCCGAAGGTATTTCTTATTTATCACAGCCTCAGGAGGAATTATCGTATTGTTAGTTCAATGGGAGCAGGAGGTAAATTTGATCCTCTTAAAATAAGAGTTGACGATATATCGCAAACTTATGGCTGCAGTCTGGCACGAATGCTACGCAAAAAACTACACCGACTTGGAGTTGACGAAGGTTTCAGGGCAGTCTATTCACCGGAAATGGTGGATAAGAGCCGGATAATAGAATCTTCAGAAGAAAAAAACAAGGCTTCTATAGTAGGATCTATCTCATATATGCCTGCTGCTTTCGGCATTGTATGCGCATCAGTTGTCATAAGGGATTTAGCCGGCATTGAAATATAAAATATTTTAGTTTATAATTATTGGAACTTACTCAATCATCATATTGCAACCTCGGGCTTCACTGTGATCATATCTGCCTGTAACTTCGAATAAGCCGCCATCATGAATTTTGCCGATGTCTCCTGTTGCAATAAATGCACATGAATTTATATTGGCAAGGTCAATGATATTTATTGCTCCTGATTTTCCAGGCTCCGAAGTTACCGCGAGAGGATCATTAATTTCACGTACAAGCACCTTCATCCATGGTGGACATCTGAAAAGGCCTCTATCATACGACCATGCCTGGCTAAGAAGCTCGGTCATACCATATTCTGAATGAACTTTAGAAACACCAAAACTGTTTTTTAATATTGTATGCAGCTCTTCACGTGTTATTTCTTTTCTCAGGCCTTTCATGCCCCCTGTCTCTACAATGATCAATCCTGTAAGATCGCCTGGTTTTTTTTCTGCGAAATCAATAAGTGTATAACTTACACCTATTAACATTGCCTTTCTACCCTTTTTAAGGGAACTTTTGAGTAAACTTGTCAGATATTTATAATCATCCGAAAAAAAGCCACTCTTTTTATCGGCTCCACATTCGATCAGTTTATCAACCATGTATGAAAGGGAACTATGAGGCCGTTCGGTAAAAGAAGGCAGGAGGCCTGCAATAAGATAATTTTCCGGTTCGCCATAGAAAAACCTGAATCCTCTTAATAATGACTCGTCGTAAATAGACAGATCAGCTATATAATGCCTGCTCTTTTTCATAGAGGTTGTTCCCGAGCTTTCGAAGAATGTTTTTGCTTCGGTGAAACCGGTTAGAATGATATGGTTTCTAAAAAACTCAATCGGCAGAAAAGGGATATTTTCAATCCTTTTCACTTCTGCCGGCTTAACTCCGAGCCTGTTTATGAACTCTTTGTAAATTGAATTATCAGAAGCCTGATAATGGAAGAGGTCGAGAGCTATTGCTTCGAATTCTTCAAGACTTTTTATATTGAATATCTTATTGTTGTAATCCGGCTTCATTTACCGGGGAAGCTTTTTGTTCCGTCGGGCTGGAAAACCCATTCAAAGGTACACTCGGCATAAGGGTCGGGCATATCGGCTATTTTTTTGAGGACAGTGTCTATAATTCTCAGCTTGGCGTATTTCTGGTCGCTTGTCCGGTATAGCCATATCTGGTTTATCTTTACTGAATCTCCAATTTCAGTCCATTTTTTAGGTTCGGAAAAATTTGTAAGTAAGTCGAAAGCTATTTTAGCTTCCTCTATGTCGTTGTATTGACCATACCTGAAAAAAGAATTTTTCAGGTTATTTGTCACAAAATATATTTTTTTTGGATTGAAATTTACATCGTAATCGGAAAGAACGCTTATTACGTCGAGCTGATTATTCACATCCGGAATAGTCCTGCCTGTGGGAACATGAAAACCGATAAGATAATAAGTAGGATCTGTACCTGCTCTTTTATTATTTATTGTCACTTTTCCGGAGTAAACCGGTTCAGGTTCTTTTTTGCAGCCTGTAATTGTGAATACAAGAATCAGTATAAATATAAACTCATGTTTCACTTTCTTATCTGGACCTTTATTCTCCTCTTATTGCCGTTATTCCGGGGAGTTTTTTACCCTCCATATATTCGAGCATTGCACCGCCACCTGTTGAAACAAAACTCATTTTGTCGGCCAGATTGAATTTATTTACTGCTGCAACTGAATCTCCGCCTCCAACAAGGCTGTAGGCACCCTTTCCGGTTGCCGAGGCAATGGCTTTTGCTATAGCTACCGTGCCCGCTGAAAATTTCTCCATTTCGAATACTCCCATTGGGCCGTTCCATAGAATTGTTTTTGAGTTTTGAATAACTTTTGAAAACATTTCGATGGTCTTTTTTCCAATATCGAGGCCCATCCATCCATCGGGAATATTATCAATTGAGGAAATAGCGGTATTTGCATCATTTTCAAATTTGTCGGCATTTATGCTGTCGACAGGCAGATAGAGGTTCACGCCTTTTTCTTTTGCTTTGTCGAGAATACTGAGGGCAAGGTCGAGCTTGTCTTCCTCGCAAAGCGATTTTCCTATTTTTCCACCCTTTGCTTTTACGAAAGTGTAGGCCATACCGCCGCCAATAAGCAAATTATCAACTTTATTAAGAAGGTTTTCTATAAGAAGAATTTTGTCCGACACTTTGGCCCCACCCATTATTGCAGTAAAAGGTTTCTGTGGATTATGAAGAACTTTATCCAGAGCAGCCAGTTCACTATTTATGAGGAAACCAAACATTTTTTTATCGGGCGGGAAGAAATCGGCTATGACAGCTGTTGTAGCATGAGCTCGATGAGCCGTACCAAATGCGTCATTTACATAAACATCGGCATAGCTGGCAAGCCTTTTGGCCATCTCTTTCTGTTTTGCTTTAAGTTCGGCTTTTGCAGCTTTCTTTTCTTCTTCGGTTGCTGTTTCAGGCAGTATCGGTTTGCCTTCTTCTTCAGGATAAAAACGAACATTTTCCAGAAGAAGAACTTCTCCGGGTTTAAGTTCGGCCGCCATCTTTGCTGCTTCCTCACTCAGGCAATCATCGGCGAATCTAACCTTTATGCCTAAATACTTTTCAAGCACAGGTATAACAGGTTTAAGGGAATATTTTTCCTGTCTTCCTTCAGGCCTGCCGAGATGAGACATAAGAATGCACGAACCGCCGTCACCGATAATCTTCTTTATCGTCGGCAAAGCACCACGTATCCTTGTATCATCTGTTACAACAAAAGTCTTTTTGTCGAGAGGAACATTGAAATCAACTCTCACAATGGCTTTTAAACCCTTGAAATTAAAATCCTGAATCATTTTCATAGAACATACTCTTTTTTATAAACTTTATTTGTGCAAACCTACTTATTTTTTAACAAAATTAAGGTAGTAAAAGTATAAAAATACAACTGTATAGTCAATTTTTTGATTTTTAAAATTCGGTCTTCGCTTTATTTGTCAATCCTGATATTAATTTTTATTTACTAGTGTCAGTTAAATAATTTTTAATAATAGTCAATAGTAATTTAGAATAGTTCTAAATAAAAAATTTAATGCATCAAATAAATATTAACATCCGTCTTTAGTGTAAAAAATTAATTTAAAGATGAAAAAAATTTTAATTGTGGTTTTATTTTCTATACCTATTATGAATTTTCTCGATGCCCAGGATTTTAAGACGGATAAAAAGAAACAATATAAAGCAGTTCAAATTAATATTGCACCTGTTATTGATGGAGTTCTGGATGAGGATGTGTGGAATGAAGGTATCTGGATGAACGATTTCATTCAGTACGAACCGTATAACGGCCGACAGGCAACTCAGAGAACCGAATTCAAAATTCTTTTTGATAAGGATAATCTTTATGTTGGAATAAAAGCTTATGATACAAGTCCCGACAGTATTGTCAACCGACTGACCCGGAGAGACCAGCTTGACGGCGACAAAGTTGGTATTATCGTTGACAGCTATCATGATTTGCGCACAGGTTTCCTTTTCGGCGTAAGTTCTGCAGGCGTGAAAAATGATGAATTGTATTCGAACGACGGGCAAAATGTTGATTCTTCGTGGGATGCAAACTGGTGGGCAAAAACATCTATGGACAATGAAGGGTGGGTTGCCGAAATGAAAATTCCATTCAGGCAGCTCAGGTTCGAGAAAAATTCAGGTGATGTATGGGGCCTACAGGTTATAAGAACTATTTACCGGAACAACGAAACAGATTTCTGGCAGCATATACCGAAAGATGCACCCGGGTTGATTCATCTGATAGGTGAGATGACCGGTCTGGAAAATATACAGCCGAAAAAAATATTGGATGTCACCCCTTATGGAGTTGCCAGAGCTGAAACCTTTAAGGCGGAACCCGCCAATCCTTTCCTGTCGAAAGGCAAAAAATATATGCTCAATGGCGGTATAGATGCCAAGATAGGTGTCACGAACAATATGACTATGGATTTGACCATCAATCCTGATTTCGGACAGGTTGAGGCCGACCCGTCGGAAGTTAATCTGACTGCATACGAAACCTTCTTCGAGGAAAAACGTCCATTCTTTATTGAAGGAAATAACATTACGAATTTCGGACTTGGCATCGGCGATGGAGGGCTTGGGAACGATAATCTTTTCTATTCAAGGAGGGTAGGCAGAAGGCCGCAGGGATATCCTTCGCTTCAGGAAGGCTGGAGCGCAGATATCCCCACGGCAACCACTATTATTGGCGCAGCAAAGATGACAGGCAAAACTCATAATGGCCTTTCTGTTGGATTCATCGAAGCAATTACTGCAGAGGAAAAAGCAGAAATTGATACAACAGGCGGCTCCAGAATATTCGAACCGGTTGAACCTCTGACAAACTACTTTGTTGGACGCGTACAGAAGGATATCAATGAAGGAAATACTATAATAGGCGGAATTTTTACCGGCACCAACAGGAATCTGGATGATAACCTGGCTTCTTTTATGCATAAGAACGCTTTCACCGGAGGAATTGATTTTACTCAATATTTTAAAAAGAAAAGCTGGATGTTGAATATAAATACAGCTTTAAGCAATGTATCGGGCACAAAGGAGGCCATTGACCTCACTCAGAGGTCGTCTGCCCGTTATTATCAACGCCCCGACAACGATTATGTGAATTATAATCCAAATCGGACTTCTCTCTTCGGTTCAGGAGGAAGAATGCAGATTATGAAACTCAGCGGCCACTGGAATTACATGCTGGCAACATTATGGAAAACTCCGGGATTCGAGATAAACGATATCGGATATATGCAGGAAGCCGATCAAATTGTCACAGTTTTATGGACAGGGTATAACCAATGGGAACCTAAAGGAATTTACAGGAGTTACGGGGTTAACGGCGACATTTATTTTTTTAACAATTTCGGCGGCAACTGGTTAGGGAAAGGGTTTGAATTTAACGGCAATATAACATTTAAAAATTTCTGGGAGATATGGGCCGGAGGCAATGTAAGCAGTTCCCAGCTTTCAACCGGCATCCTCAGAGGTGGCCCGATGATGAAACTACCCGGCGAATTCAACAGTTACATGGGATTTTCAACCGATAGCAGGAAAAAAATTGAATTTGAGGTTTATGCAAATAAATCGGCAGGATTTGAAAATAACTATTCCAACCGGAACGCAGGAATTGAGTTTTCGGCAAAGCCGACAAATTACCTCAGATTGTCTTTAAATCCGGAATTCAGAAAATCATTCACCGATCTTCAATATATAACCGCAACTAATTATAATTCTCAAGAGAGGTATATTTTTGGATACATAAGCAGGAATACATTCAATGCATCCATCAGAGTAAACATTAACCTGAGTCCCGACCTGACACTTCAGTACTGGGGACAGCCTTTTATTGCCACAGGGAAATACAGCAAGTATAAATATATTACTGATCCTATGGCTGATGAATATAAAGAGAGATTCCATATTTATACTGACGATCAGATAAGTTATGATTCAGGGAATTTCAATATTGACGAGAACATGGACGGCACAACAGATTATAGTTTTGAAAAACGCGATTTCAATGTTCAGGAGTTCCTTTCGAACCTTGTCGTCAGATGGGAATTCAATCCCGGTTCCTCTGTTTATCTTGTCTGGAGTCAGTCAAGAAATAGTTTCAATGATTCCGGCCGGATGGATTTTTTTGACGACATGGGCGACCTGTTCAACGGGAAAGATAATAAACCACATAACGTTTTTCTTGTCAAATTCAGTTACAGGTTTGGATTGAGATAAATATTCCATGGTTTTATCGTTAATAATTTTTTATCTTAAAAAGTCTTAATCATTCAGTTTTTACAATAAAATTCAATCATGTGAAAATTTGAAAATCAATTTGAAGCTTCAATCACTTTTTTTAATTTAGCTTTCAAAAGGAAATTTATGTGCGTAAAAGAGTAAGATTAATAGCAAAGGAAATTATTGACAATTCGTTTCCCGTGCTGAAAGAGAAACGAATTTTTTATCTGATTATGTGGTTCAGATTTTTTGGGCTTTCTGTGTGGATTCCTCCATTTGTAAGAATAATTGTAATAAGTACACGTATAAAAAAATTGAACGACAGTGCAATGAGAGGCATTATCGCCCATGAGCTGTGTCACCAGGAGAAGTATCTCAAAATGAGCATATTTCAATATATTTGTTTTGCAACAAAATACCTTTTTTATAAAAAAGCCAGGATGCTTGAAGAGAAGGGTACCGACAGGCTGGCGATAGAAAAAGGCTATGGAAGGGAACTTTATGAACTCTCTTTGATATCACGTGCTGATTCGCGGCATAAAAACATTATTGATAACTACATGACTCCTGAGGATATAAAGGACTATGCCATAAAAACAGGAAGATGGTGAATATAAGGTGTCTGTTAGCTTAATTACTGCCAGGCTTTGGCTCTCCTTTATTAAGTTATGACTTGAGAAGTCCGTGCTCCGTTCCCCTCTCTATGTTTGTGCGATATATTCATATTTATTTCTTGTTCCAAAGAATGAATAATAAGCAATAAATATATAAGCAAAGCACGGCAAAATCATGCTGATTGCCATGCTGTGAGTCATCTGGTATATCTTGCCCATGATCGGCGGAAAAACGGCACCACCTATTATAGACATTACCAGCAATGAACCGCCGAGCTTTGTATTAGGCCCAAGACCTTTAATCCCGAGAGCAAAGATGGTGGGAAACATAAGAGACATAAAGAAACTGGTGAGAAAGAGAGACCACATGCCTAAAGTCCCCGGATTAAGAATGGCAATTGAAACAAGTATTATGTTAATTACGCTGTAAAAGCCCATCAGTATATTAGGTTTAATAAATTTCATGAACCATGTTGCAGAGAACCTCCCTATTGCAAAAGCTGCAAGGGTCCCGGTAAGCAGGTATCCGGCCAGCTTTTCATTTCTTCCTGTATAATCCTGGACATACTGAATGAAATAACTCCAGGTACCGACCTGCGCACCTACATAAAGAAACTGGGCAATAACAGCCTGAACAAAATGTGGTACTCTAAAAAGTTCTGAGATATGGCCTTTTGATCTATCATTTTTTTCGTCAGCGTGTTCTTCTACTGATTTGGGAAATTTTGTTCTTAACATAAGAATTGCCAGAATCAGTACAACACATGCAAGCACCATATAAGGAGGAACAATACGCCACAATTCTTCTTTAACAAAATCATCATAAGTGCCGTTAAGTTTCATTGCCTCAATCTGGGCGGCATCCGGTTCCCTGCCCGATAAAATAAATATTGTGCCTACACTTGCACCTGTTATTGCACCAAAAGGATTAAACGCCTGCGAGAAATTCAATCTCCGCTCGGATGATGACGGATCTCCAAGCCCGGCAATAAACGGATTAGCACCTGTTTCAAGAAAAGAAAGCCCTGAAGCAATTATAAAAAGAGCAACAAGAAAAGCAAAATACTTTGAGATGAGTGCGGCAGGAAGAAATAAGAGACAGCCAAAAGAATAAAGAAAAAGACCTATAACGAGTCCGGTCTTATAATTATACTTCCGCATAATAGACGCTGCGGGAATGGCAAAAAGGAAATATCCAAGATAAAACGCAGTTTGTATAAAACCTGCATGCATTCTGTCAATAGCGAAAACTTTCATGCTCTGTTTAATAAGAACATCATTGAGATTATGTGGTATCGCCCACATGAAGAAAAGAGATGTTACCAGTATAAAAGGGATAGTATATCCGGGTGTTATGAAGGAACCTTTTGAAGAACCTTTTCTTTCTGAATTCATATACAGTGTTTTACTTATAAGTATGACATTAATATTATTAAAATATCGTTGTTAAAGATAAAAATATTTGTTTTCATCTGATTAATTCATAATTTTAAGTTTATAAAATTAGTCAGGTAAAAATGAAGTTGCTATGAAAAAAAAGATTGAGCGAAGAGAATTTCTGCAACTGACACTAGCCGGAAGCGCCCTGTGTCTTTGCGGCTTGAGAGGTCTGGCTTTCGGTGCTAATTCCTATGGGCTGAAGCTTATAAGTCCAGGCTGCAGAAGAACAAAAGTCAAAGTTGCAAGGATTTACATGGGAACTCCTGGAGGGCACTGGCCGAAACCTGATCTGGATTTAAAAAAAGAAATTCAGATATATGAATCGGAATTTAATAAATTAAAAGATGAATTGTCGGATGTAGAGTTTATTGTAGATGAATTGGTTACTTCTCCAGAAGAAGTGATCAAAATTAAGAGCAGACTAAATGAAGCTGACGGGGTAATTGCGATTCATTTAAATATGGGGATTGGTTCTATTCTCAATGAAATTCTTAGTACAGGTATTCCTGTTATGGTTTTCGCCGTTCCATATTCAGGGCATGAATGGGCCAGTTTCGGTAGTTTACTGAATCAGCCGATCGGCAGTAAAATGGGATGTCTTCTAACAAGTGATTATCAACAATTGGCAATTGCCATAAGACCCTTTCGTGCAATCCATCATCTCAGGGAAGCCAGGATTCTCAATCTGACTACCAGATCTTTCACTGAATATGCAGGTAATATTAAGAATAAATTTGGTACAGAGATAAAACAGATTGACCTCAAACGAATGATTGATACCTATAATTCTGTTAACGATACTGAAGCAAGAGCTGAGGCTGAACGGTGGATAAGGGGAGCTCTTCAGGTAGTGGAACCCTCAAATGAGGATATCTTCAAATCGTGCAAGCTTGCTCTGGCTTTTGAAAAACTTCTGGATGAAGAAGATGCGACTGTCATGACAGTTGATTGTTATGGAACTATGTATCAGCCGCTATGCCAGTCGTATGCTTTCCCTTGTATCGGTTTTACCAGATTGAATAATATGGGATTAGGCGGCATTTGTGAATCTGATTTACAATGCGCCATAACTCACGTGATGTTCCAGGGATTATCTGGAAGGCCCGGATTTATTAGTGATCCCACGGTAGACGAATCAATAAACAGTATCGTCCTGGCACATTGTTTAGGAACTACAAAAATGGATGGGCCTGATAAGCCGGCCGCTCCCTATAAATTGAGGACAATTATGGAACGCCAGGAAGGAGCAGTTGCACAGGTGGAAATGCGTATTGGTCAGAAGGTCACCCAGGCAATTTTGAAGGGTACAGATTTCTTGCCATACTTCACAGGCGAAATAATTGCAACTCCTGTATCACTCAAAGATGAAAGAGGTTGCCGGACAAAGATCACCGTCAGAGTGGACGGCGATGTAACGAAATTATGGAAAAACTGGGCAAGCGGATTGCACCGTGTGACATGTTACGGAGATATCACCAAAGAACTTTCATATTTCTGCAAATTCAAAGAGATCAGTATGGTCAATGAGGCATTATGAAAAATGTGGAATTATTAAATTTTTTCACGATTAATTCATTGCACGGCTGAACTCAGAACTTCTCGCCCTTCCTGGGCAACATCGTTGCTCCGTCAGGGCTTCCGCCTTCGCATAGCTATCGGCGGATAAACTTCTCGCCCTTACTGCGCAACTTCGTTGCTCCGTCAGGGCTTCCGCCTTCGCATAGCTTTGGCGGATAAACTTCTCCCCCTTACTGCGCAACTTCGTTGCTCCGTCAGGGCTCGAACCTGAACTTTTCTGATCCAGAGTCAGACGTGTTGCCAGTTACACCACGGAGCATCTTTCAGGCTGCAAATATAAAAATTCTTTAGTTAACTGAATCTTTTTGATTAGGCATGATTAATGCTTTAACGGACTTAGTCCTGTCTGATAACGAAGCGTATCTGACCCTCCTTCATTACATGTCGGAGGGCAAAGCAGTGTAGAGTTACACCTTACTGAACTTGGTCCAGGTATCCTTGAGCGGTACTGTGCGGTTGAAAATGAGTAAAGAGTCTGTTGAATCGGGATCGACACAGAAATACCCGACTCGCTGGAACTGGAACTTATCGAGTGCTCGTGCTCCTTTGAGCGAGGGCTCAAGCTTACAGTTTTTAAGCACTTTCAACGAATCTGGATTAATGAACTCCCTGAAGTCGTGACCTTTCTGCCCGGCAGGATCTTCATGATTAAAGAGCCGGTCGTATAACCTGATTTCTGCATCAATTGCATGGCGGACGGACACCCAATGGATGGTTGCCTTTACTTTCCGGCCCGACAAGGGACCCCCACTTCGTGATTCAGGATCGTAAGTGCAATATATTTCTTCAACCATGCCTGATACTTCATTTGTTTTATAGCCTTCACATCTGATGATATATGCACCTTTCAGCCTGACTTCATTTCCGGGGTACAGTCTGAAATACCTGTCAACAGGAGCAGTCATAAAATCATCCCTTTCTATATAAAGTTCTCTCCCGAACGGAATTCTTCTGCTGCCCATGTTTTCGTCTTCAGGGTTATTTTCAATTTCTATTTCCTCGGTAAAATGTTCCGGGTAATTTGTTATTACGACCTTTACCGGGTTTAGTACTCCAAATACTCTTGGCACCCTCAGATTAAGGTCATCTCTGACAGCATGTTCAAGCAGTGAAATGTCGTTTACTGCTTCAAATTTTGTATATCCAATAAGGTCAACGAACTTTTTGATTGCTTCGGATGTGTAACCTCTTCTGCGCAAGCCACATAATGTTGGCATACGGGGGTCGTCCCAACCCGCCACACGGCCTTCCTGAACGAGTTCCAGCAACATTCTTTTACTCATTACCGTATAAGTAAGATTGAGCCTGTTGAATTCTATTTGTCTTGGCCGGTAATCGTCTGTCCTGAGCTGATCAATGAACCAGTCGTAAAGAGGCCGGTGCACTTCGAACTCAAGTGTGCACAGCGAATGGGTGACTCCCTCGAAATAATCGGACTGCCCGTGCGCAAAATCATACGTCGGGTAAACAAACCATTTTGTACCTGTACGGTGATGAGGCGTCTTGAGGATTCTGTACATTACCGGATCTCGCATGTGCATATTGGGTGATGTCATATCTATTTTTGCCCGCAGTACGCGACTTCCTTCCTCAAACTCACCTTTGTTCATCCTTTCAAAAAGGTCGAGATTCTCCTGAACCGGACGGTTCCGGTAAGGGCTTTCAATTCCGGGCCTTGTCGGTGTGCCCCTTTGTTCAGATATTACCTCGGCAGACTGGTCATCAACGTATGCGAGCCTTCTTTCAATAAGGTCAACAGCGAACTCATATAACCTGCCGAAATAATCCGAAGCATAGTATTCTCTATCCTCCCAGTCAAATCCCAGCCATCTGATATCTTCCTTTATGGAATCAACATACTCCACATCTTCTTTTTCCGGATTCGTGTCGTCAAACCTGAGATTGCATTTTCCACCATACTTAAGTGCCAAACCGAAGTCGAGGCAAATTGCCTTTGCATGGCCTATATGTAAATATCCGTTTGGTTCTGGAGGAAACCGTGTTATAATTTTGCCTCCGTTCTTTCCATCTTTCAGATCGTCAATTATTATTTGCTCGATGAAATTAACCGCCAGCTTCTTTTCTCCCGTTCCATCCAATATTGTTCCGTTCATTCTTAAGTATTTAAAAAGGACAAAATTAGAAGAAATTTGAGAATAAAATATTTAATTAAAGTCTGGTACAGACTTCCTCCTGTCTGTCACGACATGGCAGTATCCCAACGGCGCAGCATGCCTGACCTTACTTCATTACATTTCGGAGGGCAAAGCAGCGAAGCGTATAAGACCTTATATTTCCAGATTAACCGGACAGAAGTTATTTTCGATATCAATGGTTGCTTATAATTTTCGGTTTAACTAATAAAAAAGTTTATTTAAACCTGATATTTTGAATATCTTTATCAATTATAACGGAATATAAAAATGTGTTGGACTATGTAGATGATATTCAATATATAAATATTATACTGAAATATATTTTATGGGACTTATTCAGTTAGAGGGTATGGAGTTTTATTCCTTTCATGGCCATTACCCTGAAGAACAGATTGTAGGGAGCAGGTTTGTAGTTGACCTGACTATAGAAGCAGATATGAACAAACCGTCGGAAAGCGATAATCTGAACGACGCTGTTGACTATCAGAGAGCCTATGAAATTGTAAGGGCAGAGATGGAAAAGAAATCCTATTTACTTGAGAATATTGCAGGCAGGATAATTAAAGCTCTCTATGCGGAAATAAAAGGAATTGAAAGCATAACAGTGAAAGTTTCGAAGCTCAATCCGCCTGTTGGCGGTAAGACAGGCTCTGTGAGCATAGTTATGAGCCATAAGGCCAGCCGGCTTAGCTCAGATAAAGAAATTAACTAATAAAGAGTCTCATATTTTTAACTTTATATAAAAAATTCAGATATGCAAGTAAATCTTAAAGAAATAGTTGCTGCTTTTATGGTGCTTTTTGCCATAATTGACATTCCCGGGTCTATTCCTATTATTCTTGACATTAAATCCAAAACCGGGGAGATCGAACCACTCAAAGCCACCCTTGTGGCCTCGGCAATATTTTTAGCTTTCCTGTTTATTGGAAGTCCTCTGCTGGAAATATTCGGTATTGATGTATTTTCGTTTGCAATTGCCGGTTCGTTTATAATTTTCCTCATAGGGATGGAAATGGTGCTTGGAATTGAGATTTTCAAATATCATACGGCTGGAGGAGGGTCAATTGTCCCGATTGCTTTTCCGCTTATAGCCGGTGCAGGATCTATCACAACCATACTTTCTATAAAGGCTGAATATGAGACAATAAATATTCTCATTTCACTGATCCTTAATATGATAATAGTTTATCTGGTTCTGAAGCTTACGTATCATTTCGAAAAGATATTAGGTCCGGGCGGGCTTCTCATTCTGAAAAAGTTCTTTGGAGTAATTCTTCTTTCCATTGCAATAAAGCTTTTCATTACCAATACCGGAATAGTTCTTCCAAGTGGCAGATAAGATTGCCATATATGCCGATGGAGCCGCCAGGGGAAATCCAGGTCCTGGGGGATACGGCACCATTATAATTTATGGGCCTTACCGGAAAGAACTTTCAGCGGGCTACAGGCTTACAACGAATAACAGAATGGAACTGATGGCCGTGATTGCTGGGCTTGAAGCTCTAAAAAAGCCGGGATGCGATGTTATTATATATACTGATTCGAAATATGTTGCAGATGCTGTTGAGAAAGGCTGGCTCTTTTCCTGGGAATCAAAACAGTTCAGAAAGAAAAAGAACGGCGACCTGTGGATAAGGTTTCTGAAAGCATTCAGAAAACATAATGTAAAAATAGTCTGGATAAAAGGTCATAACGACAATCCTGAGAATGAAAAATGCGACAGACTTGCAGTTGAAGCATCCATGGGGCCTGTTTTATTTAACGATTCCGGCTATAATCCTGAAGCTAATGGTGTACTGCTGTTCTGAGAAAATAAGGTAAAAATATTATTGTTGAAAATATACTAATTTATGAATATCGCCTTTTTCTTTCTGAAACAGGTTGGTGTATTCAGCTGTTAATGCTTGGAATTTTTCAATATTTGGTCAAGAAGCAATATTATTCCTTTCAGGTTCCTTTATATACAGGTTGTTTCCATGGTTCGGGGGGCTCATATTTACTCATACATGCCCATCTGATTCCACGTTTCTGAATTTCCAGAGCCTGAGGTACTTTGAAATCGGCAGCGACATGTCCGAGCGATGAATAAAATACTCGTCCGTTGCCATACATTTTTTTCCATGTAACAGGAACGACTGTTCCGCCTATCCATGAAGCATATTTATCGCTAAATGTGGTTGTTGCAAGTACCTTTACATTTGGATCAACATGAACATAATATTGTTCGGAGTGCATGTCGAAGTCGGTGAGCCCCGCAGTTACAGGATCTTTTCTGTCAATGATATTTACATGGTAATCGATCACTCCTCCAGGGTGTGCAACCCATTGTCCTCCAACCATAAACTGGTACTCTGTATTATTGCGGAATGAATCTCCGAGGCCACCGTGCCAGCCGGCAATTCCCACACCACTTTTCACTGCATCGAGCAGTGCCTTCTCCTGTGCTGAGGAAATCTGTCCCATTGTCCATGCCTGAATTATAAGATCGAGATTTTTCAGGTCAGTTTTAATATATGCGTCGAGAGTATCCGACACCTTGACCTGCGCCCCTTCCGATTCCATCCATGGCACAAAAATATCTCTGCATTTATCGGGTTCATGTCCCATCCAACCCCCCCATACAAAAAGAACTTTTTTCCCCTGAAGTACTGATACAGAATTTTTTGTATTTTCGGCAGCGTAAATCCCTGGAGCAGCGGCCGCAACCGCAGTAAGTACCACTCCTTTACGTATAAATGAACGTCGTGTAATCATATATAATCACTTTTATGCTAATATAGCACAAATAAATAAACTCAATAACAAATTTAACAACTATATCCAAAGAACTTTATTTCCCGTCGCCAAATGGCACAAATACTGGAGAGGAGAAGCAATTTTGGGTCAGACAGGAATTCGGGAGTCAAATAAAGTCATAAGAGTTATACATAATTTAAGCTTTTATAAAGAGCGACTGTCAATCATAAACTTTAATTAATTTTGAAGAGATTATGGAAGAAATTGATTTTAAAGTAATGCATTTTGAGATTTAAGACAGTCTGAATAATTAAAAGAGGTAATTTCCAATATATTTAAGAGAATGATTTAATTGTAGTATCGTAATCAAAAATTGGCATACTTGCGGGTTTTAAGTTTTACCTTTTATAAATTTTTTGTGTCGCATGAAATTTTCCCTCATACCCGGGCATATAGAGTTAATCGGCAAACTTATCAGGTCGGTGCAGGAGGAGCGTGTAAGCCATGCTCAGCTTTTTACCGGGCCTGAAGGATGTGCAAGTCTGGCTGTTGCACTTGCATACGCACAATTCATCGGATGCGAGAACCGTCAGGATTCCGATTCGTGCGGAGTATGCAAATCTTGTATCAAACAAGAGAAGATGATTCATCCCGACGTTCATTATGTTTACCCTGTTTTGAAGAAGAAGAACAGCACAGAGGAACCGGTGAGTGACGATTACATAGGCATGTGGAGGGAATTCATAATACATTCGCCCTTTAGGAGTGTCAGCGAATGGTTTGATGAAATAGGGTCGGGAGAAAAAGCCCAGGGAATGATTTATACTGCCGAATCATCGGAAATAATCAGAAAGCTCAGCCTTAAGCCTTATGAGTCGGATTTTAAGATAATGATAATATGGCTTCCCGAAAGGATGAATCAGACATCGGCAAACAAACTCCTGAAGGTGATAGAAGAGCCTCCTGAAAAAACGATCTTCCTGCTGGTAAGTGACGAACCCGATAAAATTATTCCGACAATTCTCTCGAGATGTCAGGTTATTAAGGTTCCGTCATTCAGCAATGATGAAATAAAAAATCATCTCCGGAGCGTTTTTGGTGCAACTGAAGTTCAGGCTGATGAGACAGCCAGGCTTGCCAGAGGGAATATCCTTAAAGCTGAAGAGTTGTTCAGAAACGATGAAACACAGAAACAGAATCTCGAAAAATTTAAAGCACTTATGCGGAATACGTGGAAGAGGGATGTGATATCATTGATCGCATGGTCGGAGGAGATGTCTTCTGAGGGAAGAGAAGCACAGAAGAAATTTCTCGATTATTCATTGCGCCTTCTAAGGGAAAATCTGATGTTGAAACTTGGGCAGAAACAAAATGAACTGGTTTATCTCTCACATGAAGAAGCTATGTTTTCAGAGAATTTTCATCCTTTTATAAATACTTCCAATATTTTTGAACTCGTGGAAGAATTCAGTCAGGCAATATCCCATATTGAAGCAAACGGGTATGCAAAACTTGTTTTTCTCGATCTTGCGCTAAAAGTCATCAGGTTGATTCGCTGAAGGTATATCTATATTATCATAATTCACTAACTTTGTGCTCCAGAAAAGACAAAATAATATAACATGACAGAAAACGACGAAACAATTTTGAAAGAGGGCGAAGAGCAGAAAATACCTGAGATAATATATTGTCCGTTATACAATAAGCTCGACTCATTCGACTGGCTTAAGAAAATTCCCTGGGAATTTCGTGATAATGAAATAGTCGAAGTAAGTTTTAAAAATACACGCAAAGGTTTTTACCATAACATAAACAATTTGCATCTTCAGGCAGGTGATATTGTTGCAGTTGAAGCAACGCCTGGCCACGATATAGGAAGGATTTCTCTCACAGGTCCTCTTGTAATGGAGAAGATGAAGAAACTCAGAATCATACCTTCGATTGAGGAGATGAAGAAAGTTTACCGTAAGGCGAAAGCAGTTGATTTGCAGAAATGGGAGGAAGCAAGGAAACTTGAAATACCCACTATGCTGAAATCGAGAAAAATTGCCGAAGACCTTGGTCTGAACATGAAAATTGGGGATGTGGAATATCAGGGAGATAAGACTAAAGCAATATTTTATTATATAGCAGATGAACGCGTTGATTTTCGTCAGCTTATAAAGGTACTTGCAGAAGAATTCAAAGTGAGGATAGAGATGAGGCAGATTGGCGCAAGACAGGAAGCCGGCCGTATCGGAGGAATTGGTTCATGTGGCAGGGAATTTTGTTGTTCACTATTTATAACAAATTTTACGTCGGTAGTGACATCCCATGCAAAATCTCAGGAGCTTCCCCTTAATCTGCAGAAACTTGCCGGACAGTGCGGGAAATTAAAATGTTGTCTTACTTATGAATTCGATTGTTACGTGGATGCGCAGAAAGATTTTCCACCACAGGATATTCCACTTGAACTGACTGACCGGACTCTCCACTATCAGAAAATGGATATTCATAAGGGAATATACTGGTATTCAGAGGAGGCCAACTCTAATATAAATCTTGTTTCTGTTCCTGTCGCAAGAGTGAAGGAGATACAAGAACTCAACCGGAAAGGAATTAAACCTGAATTTATTCTTGATTTAAAGAAAGAAGAAGATTTTATGCCTGCCGACTTGCTCGAGAACGACAGTATAAGCCGTTTCGATAAAACTCTTCCTCATAATGAAGGGCATAACAAACGATTTCAGAATAATCGCAGGAGAAGAAAAAGGAATGATGAAAGAAAAAGGGGCTAAATTCTTTTTTGCCGTTGCCGGATTGTTATTGTTTTTATACTCATGCGACAGGGAATTGGTTTATACTGATTCGTTTATTATTCCATCGGCAACATGGCCTCTTGAAATAACTCCTTCTTTTGATGCATTAATCACTGACACAACTTCGCTTAATGATATTTTTATAACCATCAGAACAGGATCTGAATACCCTTTCAGAAATATATGGTTCTTTGTCACCACAACTTCACCCTCTGGAAAAATGATAATTGACACACTTGAATATATGTTATCGGATATGAAGGGTAAGCGTTATGGCAGAGGATTCGGTAACATAAAGGAAGTTAATCTTAAATTCCGTGAAGGAGTATATTTCCCTGAAACAGGAATTTATAAATTTAAAATACGTCACGGCATGAGGGCTGAAAATCTTAAAGGAGTGTACGATATAGGACTCAGGATAAGAAAAACAGGTATAAAACCCGGATAAACGATTACTGCTTGTGGGAAAAAATAAGCTTGCAAGATGGGCTGAAATTAAAACATTTACTAATGTCATGGAACCTGACAGCTGGGCTGTTAAGAATAATTTTTTTTATCTGAGAGGCTGCTGGAAGGAGAAATATTTCGGAAACGGTAATTCTATAGTGCTTGAGCTCGGTTGCGGCAAGGGAGAATATACAACGGGTATGGCCGCAATAATGCCTGAAAGAAATTTCATAGGAATAGATATTAAAGGGGCCAGAATCTGGAGAGGCGCTAAAGCAGCTCTTGAAAACGAACTATCGAATGTTCTTTTCATTCGTACCAGAGTTGAATTTTTAAATTCCTTTTTTGATGAAGATGAGATAGATGAAATATGGCTTACTTTTCCAGATCCTCATGAAAAGAGAAGAAACAGCCTGCGAAGGCTTACCAGCCCTGTGTTTCTTAATAAATACCGGTTTTTTATAAAGGACAACGGAATAATTCATCTTAAAACCGATAATAACATATTGTTTAATTATACTTTGAATATTGCATTGAAAAATAATCTTGAAATAATTACTTCAACAACAGACCTTTACAACTCCGGCATTGTTGATGATATCCTTGGAATACGTACGTTCTATGAGGCTAAATTTATTAATGAGGCTAAAAAGATTTGCTATCTTTCATTTCGCCTTCGGAAAGGAAAGGAGATAGTATATGATTAATTGTAAAAAAGAAGGTTTTTTCGAGAGGGTTTATGAATTAGTGCGTCTCATCCCGTGTGGCAGGGTAACATCATACGGATCTATTGCCAGGTACTTAGGGACAGGTCGCTCGGCCCGGATGGTAGGATGGGCATTGAAGGCATCTCACTCCTGCGGAAGCTATGTACCAGCACATCGCGTGGTAAACTGCAGAGGGCTGCTGACCGGAAAACAACATTTTGACACTCCCGGCCTGATGCAACAACTTCTGGAAAATGAGGGTATTATTGTTGATAACGACCGTGTAGTCAACTTCAGAGAAAAATTCTGGGATCCTTCCGTTGAACTTGAAAACAAACAGGAATTTTGTCGTTTCCCATAAAATAATTAAACTTGCAACTTATTTAGAATTAATTCAAATAAAAATAGTTTAGTACTATGGAGTGAACATTCTCTCAATTCGATTTATCATGGTATAAATAAGAGAGATTAATGGAACGATAGATATTTATTGGAAATAAGGGGAAATTTTATTAAATTTATATTTTATGACAGAAAAGGAACAACTTAAGGAACGTATAACAAATGCGCTTAACAAAATAAGGCCTTTCCTGCAATCGGACGGCGGTGATATTGATCTTGTTGAAATAACCGATGATAATACGATAAAGGTAAAACTACAGGGAGCCTGCCATGGATGCCCCTTCAGTATTCAAACTCTTAAAGCAGGAGTAGAACAAGCAATAATAAGGGAAGTACCCGAAATTAAAAGAGTTATTGCGGTAGACTGAAAACCGGGTTTCTTTTAACTAAATTTGATATACTATATAACTATAACGAGAGTTAATAGTATAAAATGTTCTTATTGATCGGAGGTAAATATTCATACCTTGGCGTACTGATAACAACAATGCTTGTTGTTGCAATTGGGTGTTCCGTTGAAAAAAACACCGGTACAACCAGGTTTTATCATAATCTTACATCTAAATACAATATTTATTTCAACGGTAATGAAAGTTTTAAGGCTGGAGCAGATAAAGTAATTAGAGCATATAAAGATAATTATTCCGAGCTTCTTAGGGTGTTTGAGTACAGTGATCCATTGACTGTAAGTATTTCCTCGGCCGATATGGAAAGGGCGATACAAAAAGCTTCTAAAGTCATCTCTCTTAAATCAATAACAGCCAAACCTGAAGTTGACAGAAATAAAGTCCTTACAGAGCAGGAAGAGAAGTTTCTCAACCGCAGGGAATATAACGACTGGGTTGAAAAAAGTTATCTCCTTATGGGCAAGGCGAGAGTATATAAACACGACTATGAACTGGCAAAACTGACCTTAAGCTATAACATTTCCAATGCTTATGATCCGGAAGTGAAGGCAGAAGCATCTATCTGGCTTGCACAGGTTTATGCTGAAACCGGCAATTATAACGAGGCACAGAGAATACTTACGGAACTCGAGATAACAAAAGGATTTCCCAAAAATCTGCTTGCTCTATATTATGCAACATTTACCGATCTTTATACAAAACAGAAACGTTTTGGCGAGGCTGCTGAAAGCCTTGAAAAAGCGCTTAATTATGTTTCGGGTAAAAGAAATAAATGCCGGTTCACTTTCCTGCTTGCTCAGCTTTATGAAAAGAACGGTGACAAAATGAAAGCTGCCGCATATTACCGTAAGATAATAAACATGAACCCTCCTTACGAAATGGAGTTCAATGCAAGAATAAATCTTGCTGGTGTATTTGATACTGCCCAGGATAACCCGGCTGCCGTAAGAAAAGAACTTGGAAAGATGATTAAAGATCCTAAAAATAAGGAATATCTTGATCAGATTTATTATGCTCTTGCCGGTCTCTCACAAAAGGAAGGGAAATATGAAGAGGCAATAAACTACTATAAAAAATCGGCGGCATTAAGTACTTTGAATAAAAATCAGAAGGGAAAATCTTTTCTTGCCCTGGCCGATTATTATTTTGCACTTCCCGATTATGTCAATGCTGGCAAATATTACGACAGTGCAGTTTATTTTCTCGACGAAAGGTATCCTGAATTTCAGTCGTTAAGAATAAAATCATCGAGTCTTAATAACCTATTGACACAGCTTTCCATTATACAGAGGGAAGATAGTCTTCAGCGTGTGGCGGCCATGAATCCTTCGGAAAGGAATATACTCATTGCTTCTATAATTGAAAATGTGCGCAAAAATGAAGCAGAAGCTCAGGCTTCAGGCCAGAGCAGTCCCGACAGGTATAACCTCGGTCAGTACTATGAAAACGAAAGGCGTTTTCAGGGAAATATCGAACAGGAAGGCAAGTGGTATTTTTATAATCAGGCAGCACTCACTTTCGGCAGAACCGAGTTCAGGAGAAGATGGGGCGAACGAAAACTTGAGGACAACTGGCGAAGGTTAAATAAAGCAAGGGTTTCACCTTCAGAACAAGCTGTGGCAGAGAATGTAAACGGCAATGGCAATGTTAAAGATTCCTCAGGCGTTGCCGATAATAAAAGACCGGAATATTACATGCGCGATCTGCCTCTTAATGATTCACTAATTAGGCTTTCAAATGAAAGAATTGCATCGGCCTTCCTTGCAGCCGGCAGAACTTACCACGAAATATTTTCGGATAATAAAAAAGCAGTTGAAACATTTGAAACCCTTATCAAGCGCTTTCCGGAGAGCGTGTTTGAAGCTGAAGCTTTATACAATATATATAATATTTATAAAGAGTCAAATGCTCAAATGGCAGAGGTATATCGCCAGAGACTTGTTGAAAAATATCCTGATAATGAGTTTACAAAGATAATCTCCGATCCTATGTATTATAAGCGTAAGGCTGAGGAAGCAAGGCAGGTGGAGAATTTGTATCAGGAAGCCTACACTGCCTATTCATCCCGTGATTACGTGAGGGCTGAGGCTTTGTGTAACAACGGCCTTTCGAAATATCCTGATCATGAACTTGCTCCTAAATTTCAACTACTTAAAAGCTATTCCATTGCACAAACTGCCGACGTGAAGACTTTTAAGGATGAACTTGGGAAAGTTATAAAATTATGGCCAGGTACGGAAGAAGCACAAAGAGCGTCAGAACTTATAGCTTTCCTTAATCAGGAAATTCCTGAATTGAAAATTGAGGAAGATAAGCAAACAGCAAAAGAAATTTACGGCGACGATAAAAGCTCTCCGCATCTGTTTGTTCTTGTAATAATGAACAAGTCATTCAATATCAACCAGGCTACCTTTGACGTTATTAGTTATAACATTGATAAATATACTAACAGAAATTTCCGTACATCGGGTGAACTGGTTGACGATAAATATATTATGATATCGGTTTCGGGATTCAAAGACCTGAAAGAAGCTATGGATTATTATCAGGCATTTAATATCGAAAAGGAAGTACGTAATCCTTCAGGCTCAAAAATGTTTTCATTTATCATCGGACAAAAAAATCTTGAAGTGCTCATGAAAGACAAAGATCCAGAAAAGTACAGGCTATTTTTTATTGAAAATTATCTGCCTGTTGAAGTGAAAAATTGATGCTGAAAAGAAATGAAAAAACTACGGATTCTCTGGACGGATGACGAGATCGAGAATTTAAGGCCATATATCTATTTTCTTTCAGAGAGAGGATATGAGGTGGAGACGTGTTCCAACGGGAATGATGCGGTTGAACTCATCAGGAGGAATCCTTACGACCTGTTGCTTCTCGATGAGCACATGCCCGGTCTCAGCGGCATCGAAACTCTTAGGCTTATAAAGGAGATACGTCCTGAAATGCCGGTTGTTATGGTTACCAAAAGTGAAGAGGAAACTCTTATGGATTCAGCCATCGGTTCGGAAATAGCGGATTATCTGATTAAACCGGTGAAACCAAATCAGGTGCTGCTTGTTCTCAAAAAAAATCTGGAACATAAGAGACTTGTAACTGAAAAAACAACAACAGATTACAGCCAGGAGTTTGTAAAAATATCTGGAATGATTAATTCCGCATCTTCAGTCAGTGACTGGACAGATATTTACCGGAAAATAGTTTATTGGGAAATTGAACTTGATAAGCTGGGCGATATAGGCTTATATGATATACTTCAGAATCAGGAGTATGATGCAAACAATTCTTTTTGCCGTTTTGTAACAAAAAATTACCTTTCATGGCTTACCCCCGGGAACGCCGACAAACCTCTGATGTCGCATCAGATCATGCAGAAAAGCATTTTCCCTGTCATCTCCGGTTCCGAGCCTTTATTTTTCATTCTTATTGACAATATGCGGTTCGACCAATGGAAGACCCTTCAAAGCGAGCTTTCGGGTATCTACAGGATAACCGATGAATCGGTATATTTCAGTATACTGCCGACATCCACACAGTTCAGCCGCAATGCAATCTTTTCCGGTTTGATGCCTCTCTCAATTGAGAAATCAATGCCGGAGATGTGGACTCCTGATTTTGTTGAGGATGAAGGCAAGAATGAATTCGAGGATGAATTTCTTCGACGGCAGATTGCCCGATATACTCCCGACATTAAATGGACATATAACAAGGTGAACAACGGTCAGGAAGGGAAAAAGCTCAATGAGCGTCTCGAGTCACTTTTAAAAAACAATCTTAATGTAATTGTTTACAATTTTGTGGATATATTGTCGCATGCACGCACGGAAATGAATCTTATACGTGACCTTGCGGCCGACGAACGCGCATTCCGTAGTCTGACAAGATCGTGGTTTATTCATTCATCCCTTTTTGAACTTCTGAAGACAATAGCATCATTAAGGGTAAAAGTGATAATAACAACCGACCATGGTTCAATAAAAGTAACCAATCCCATAAAAGTGGTGGGTGACAGGGAATCGTCTCCCAGCCTTAGGTATAAAACAGGACGCAGCCTCGACTATGACCCGGCAAAGGTTTTTGAAGTGAGAAATCCTGAAAAAGCTTTTTTGCCTGGAACAAATTTAAGCTCTAAGTATATCTTTGCGCTTAACAAAGATTATCTGGTATATCATAATAATTTTAATTATTATGCCAGCTATTATAAGGACACATTTCAGCATGGAGGCATCTCTATGCAGGAAATGATACTTCCGCTGGCATTTCTCGAACCTGTATCATGACACATGAAGGAAGTCTGAAAATAATCATCGAAAAAGAAGAAAATCTGCCCCAGGCAGCTAAAGATATACTTGCTCTGGCAGGCAGTAAAAGATTGTTTGCATTCAGCGGCCCGCTGGGAGCAGGAAAAACAACTATAATTAAAACTATTTGCCGTTATCTGGGAGCAATAGATATTATCACAAGCCCCTCATTTACAATTGTTAATGAATACAAAACATCATACAATGAATCTCTTTTTCATATTGACCTGTTCAGGATAAAGAATATAAATGAAGCCTTCGACTTCGGAATCGAGGAATATATTTTTAGTGATAATTATTGTTTCATAGAATGGCCTGAGCTGATTGAGGAGATTCTGCCGGAAGAAACTGTAAAAATAAAAATTACGGTAGATGACAAAGAGCGGCGCATTCTCGAATTTGAATAACAGTAATTTATAATGTTGCCTTTTGTTTGACTTTTTGGCTGATTTTGGCAGATGAAAAATATAAATAAATGATAAACAGGCAAGAGCAAATAAAAGGGGGATCGGGAAAGGAAAAAAAATTTATAATTCTCTTATCCAGATATTTCGAAATGCAACCGGATTGCCATGATCCTGCAAGAGAATGGAGCCTGCTCCGTGTTTTTTAATTGAATACTCAGGTATTCCTATGTATAATGTCGGACCTCTTAGTGCCACGTTGTTCTGTATCAAAACACCATTATGTAATACAGTAACTCTGGGAGGGGTGAAATATGAAGTGCTGTCATTCCCGAACCTTGGCGCTGTATAAATAATATCGTAACTCTGCCATTCTCCAGGTTTCCTGCTTGCGTTTACAAGTGGAGCATATTGTTTATATATACTTCCTGCCTGGCCGTTTCGATAAGTACGGTTATTATAACTGTCAAGTATCTGAACTTCATAAAGTTCCTGAAGATACACACCACTATTGCCTCTGCCCTGGCTTTCACCAGTCACTTCTGCCGGTGTTTTCCATTCAATGTGTAGCTGGAAATCATTGAATTTCCTTTTTGTCATAATAGGGCCAGATCCTTTTACACATATAAGCTCACCATTTTTGATTATCCATTTGGTCGGATTCCCTCTACTGTCTTGCCATTCTTTGTTTATATCATTCCCGTCAAATAAAATAATTGCATCCGACGGAGGCATTCCTGGTTGAGCACCTGGTTCAATGACTTTTACCTCAGGTTCCCATATTTCGGTCATTTCCGGAGTCATTATTGCCGGTTCACGCTGTTTTTGTGTCTGTTGTGCAGACTGTGCCGTCACTGGCTGTTTTTGCTGTGCATTAACTGTTAATGCTATAAAAAGCATTGAGCTGAGAATCAATAATTTTTTCATAAATATGAATTTTATAAATTGTGTCCTGTATAAAAAGCTTATAAGTAAAATTAGTGGATTGTTATCACATTTCAAATTGTGAATAAAATTTATTTATCACATAAGAGTCTCCTCTAAAAATTACTTTTTCAGTGCTATTGTTTGAAACAAATATATTTATTTATCATTCATAATTCTTTTTATTTTTGAAGAAATAATTGCAGCTATGAAAAAGATAATTATTTATTCTGCTTTCGTTTCAATAGGTATTATTTTATGTTCCGCCTCTTTTTCACAGCCTGTTGTCGGGCTTGATAACTGGTTCAACCATGAGACGAACCCTAAAACCGGCCAGCCGTATCATTACCTCTGGACCGACACTGAATGGAGCGGCTATTCACGATGGGGCGATATCTTCAAATCAAAAGGAGCAAAAATCACAACTGTCGGCAAGCCTTCCCTAGATGTGCTAAAAGGACTCGACATTTACATAATTGTCGATCCCGATACAACCACCGAAAACAAGAATCCGAATTATATCACCCGCGACGATGCAAAGGCAATTGCCTCATGGGTGAAAAAAGGCGGCGTGCTTGCAGTCCTTGCAAACGATGCTCCCAACTGCGAATTCACAAACCTTAATAAGATGATGTCGCGGTTCGGAATCACCTTCAACCATGTGACATTACATCCGGTAACGGGCACCAACTGGGAAATGGGAGCATGCACAAACCTGCCCGACCACCCGCTGTTTAAAGGAGTGAAAAAAATTTATATCAAGGAAGTGTCGTCAATAAGCCTATCTGGGAAAGCAAGACCTGTACTGACCGAAAATGGAAATGTGCTGATAGCTGAATGTAATTACGGCAAAGGATACGTCTTTGCCATTGGCGACCCGTGGATTTATAACGAGTATATTGACCACGACCGCCTTACACCCGATTTTGATAACCGGAAAGCAGCGGAAAACCTCACCGAACTGCTTCTGAGCAAAGTAAAACCAAAACACAAATAGCAGAGGAAATCGGACTAACCCAAAACCCGGCTGCCTGCGGCAATCAGTCAGGATACACAAAGGTGAAGCAGAGAACACAAAAGCTGTCGATTATAAATACTCGAAATATAAACGAATAATTGCCATGAAAAGACTTAGATCAATTTTATTGCCAATGACTGTTTTTCTTTTCATTTGCGGCCTTTATCAGCTACAGGCACAGCCTCTCTCAAAAGAAAGAACCATGCAGGCAATGGTGCTTGCCAACAACTATTTTATGGAAAAATGGCCGGATGTCGGAAAGACCATAATAACCGACCGTGAGCGGCCCAGCAACATCTGGACACGCGGAGTTTATTATGAAGGATTGATGGCTCTTTATAAGCTTAATCCTTCACCTGTGTACCTCGATTATGCCGTTAGATGGGGTGAATTTCACAAATGGAGTATGCGGGGCGGCGTTAAAACCCGTAATGCCGACGACCAGTGCTGCGGCCAGACTTATATAGACCTCTATCTGCTGGATACAACAAAGAAAGAGAGGATAAGGGATATTAAAGCCTGCATTGATAATATGCTTGCGACAGATAAAATTGACGACTGGTGGTGGATTGACGCTCTCCAGATGGCAATGCCTGTCTTTGCCCGGTTGGGTTATGTTTGCAAAGACGACAGATACTTCGACCGTATGTTTGAAATGTATATGTACACCAAAACTAAGCATGGAGGTAATGGCCTCTATAATCCGGTGGAGCATCTGTGGTGGCGCGACAAGGACTTCGTTCCTCCATATAAGGAACCTAACGGCAGAAACTGCTACTGGTCGAGGGGAAACGGCTGGGTACTCGCCGCATTGGTCAGGACACTGGATTGGCTTCCGAAAAAAAGTCCCTACAGAAAGGAATTCATCACAACTTATAAGGAAATGGTCGATGCCCTTGTTGCCTGTCGCCGCGACGACGGCTTCTGGAACGTGAGCCTGCACGACCCGAACCATTTCGGCGGCAAAGAACTTACCGGAACATCACTTTTTACTTATGGAATTGCATGGGGAATAAATAACGGAATACTGAGCAGGAAGAAATACCTGCCAATAGTGCAAAGCTCATGGAAAGCACTGGTGGAAGATTGCCTTCATCCAAACGGCTTCCTCGGTTATGTACAGGGCACCGGTAAAGAACCCAAGGACAGCCAGCCCGTGGGGTATGATATTGTTCCGAACTTCGAAGACTTCGGACTGGGGTGTTTCTTGCTGGCAGGGTCAGAAGTATATAAAATTAAATAAAATGATTCTATGAAGCTACGATAGTTTCACAGCTACCACAAAGCAGGCACAGTGATTCTTTTAGGTAGTAAGTGAATTTATATACAAGGAATGAATATTTTAACTATTTCTTTTTTTGTAATCATCAGTATTATAGCTGTTATATGGCTAACATCCAGGCTGAGGATGAACGCCTTCATTGTTTTATTCATTGTATCATTATTTCTGGCACTGGTAACTCTGCCGGGAGGGAAGATAGTCAGTACTCTTAAGGACGGTTTCGGTTCCACGATGGCCTCGATAGGATTTCTTATAATCTTCGGTGCTATGATAGGAGTGATACTTGATAAAACCGGAGCAACACTCAGCATCTCGAATT
>CAZIRN010000007.1:0-31607 GCA_964541495.1 uncultured Rikenella sp.
CTCCGACCTTTGGGTTATGAGCCCAACGAGCTACCACTGCTCCACCCCGCAGTATAATTTATTTGAAATAACTATTTTGGACCTTTTTCCGCCAGTTGTCAGATATTAGCCCAACGTCCGCCAGCCGGCGGACCACCCCGCAGTATAATATATTTTAAAGAACTGTTTTGGACCTTTGTCCGCCAACCGGCGGACCACAAGCTCTCAATTTTCAGACAGCAAAGTTAAAAAAATTTTTAAAGCTGATCGTTTAAAAAAGAAATATTACCAAAGTAATTATCATTTTAGTTATACAGTTCGGGATTAACGATTTATTGAACTGTTTGATATGCAGTTTATTAAAACCAGGGAAAATGTTCTTGAATTTTTCTATCTGGAGATATAAGAAAAGAAGTGAAATAAAGCTGTATGATTTTTTAATATTGTATTTCAATTACGGATATCAAATTTAAAATCGTGTCAGGTTTATTATCTTTGTTGCCTTATTGCTTTTAAAATATGGCAAAGGAAGAGAAGAAAAAAAGAAACTGGCGTGATAAATACAGATTTACTATTTATAATGATACTACTTTTGAAGAGGTATGGAAGTTAAAGCTTACCCGTTATAATGCTTTCATACTTGTATCGCTGGTTATTTTAATTATTATAGGTTCAACCGTTTGTCTTATTGCATTTACCAACCTTAGAGAATTCATACCCGGATACCCTGATGTTGAAATGAGAAGAAATATCCTGATAAGTGCGATAAGGCTTGATTCTCTGGAAAGAGAACTGGAATTAAGAGATAAATATTTTGCAAATCTTAATGCTATTATTTCTGGCCGGAAACCTGAAGAAATTACAATCTCTTCTGATACAGGGAGGAAGTTTGATAATATTGAATTCCGGACTATTCCTGAAACTGTTGAGTTGAGGTCGCAAGTGGAGAAGGAAGGAAGATATAATCTTATCTTTCCTAGAATGAATGAAGCATCCGGGCTTGCCGATTTCCATTTTTTTCCTCCGGTCAAGGGAATTGTTACCGGGAAATTCGACCCAAGAATGAGGCATTTCGGAACTGATATTGTCACTCGTCCGGGCTCGACTGTTATGGCTGCTCTCGATGGTACAGTCATATTTACAGGATGGACAATGGAAACTGGATATGTGATAGAATTACAGCATAACAACAACCTGGTAACTGTTTACAAACATAATGCCTCTCTTCTAAAAGAAAATGGTGATTTTGTAAGAGCAGGGGAGGCTATTTCGGTTGTTGGGAGTTCAGGAGAACTTTATACATCAGGGCCTCATCTACATTTTGAAATATGGTTTAAAGGCACTCCTCTAGATCCTGAAAAACATATTTTTTTCTGATTTCAAAACAACTTGTTAGATATGGATCAGACAAAACGGATTGCAATTCTTGGTTCAACCGGATCTATTGGAACGCAGGCGCTCGATGTTATAAGTGAATATCCCGACAGGTTCAGCGTGGAAGTTCTTACGGCTGGTAGCAACGCCGGGCTTCTTATAAATCAGGCAAAAAAATTTTTGCCTCATACTGTGGTTATTGCAAACAAGAATTTTTATAAAGAAGTAAAAGCAGCTCTTTCAGGATTACCTGTAGAGGTTATGGCCGGAAACGATGAAATTGAAAATGCAGCCGTTAACAGTAATGCTGATCTTATCCTTGCCGCTATGGTTGGTTATGCCGGTATGAAACCGGTTCTTTCGGCCGTAAAAAAAGGGAAAGATATAGCACTTGCCAACAAGGAGACACTTGTCGTTGCCGGAGAACTTATTACAGAAGCAGCTTCAAAATCAGGAAGCAAAATTATTCCGATAGATTCCGAACATTCTGCCCTGTACCAGTGCATGGTGGGCGAAAACAAAAAAACGGTGGAAAAAATAATTCTGACAGCCTCAGGTGGCCCTTTCCTGAATTATACTTATGAACAACTTTTACATGTTACCCCTGCCCAGGCTTTGAAACATCCCAGGTGGGATATGGGAAGCAAAATAACAATCGATTCGGCAACATTGATGAATAAAGGTCTTGAGGTCATTGAGGCAAAATGGCTTTTTGATCTCGAACCAGGGAAAATTGATGTTGTCATTCACCCTCAATCTATTATTCATTCCTTTGTTTATTTCCAGGATGGCTCCGTAAAGGCTCTGCTTGGCATGCCAGACATGCGCATCCCAATTCTTTACGCTATTGGCTTCCCCGACAGAATTCCTTCCAACCTGCCACGGCTTTATCTTACGGAATTGTCCCCTTTTACTTTTATGAAGCCCGACATGACTCTTTTCCGTAACCTTCCTCTCGCCTACGAAGCTCTCAAAAAAGGAGGCAATATGCCCTGCATAATGAATGCTGCAAATGAAGTGGCCGTAAAAGGCTTCCTTGAAGGTAATGCAGAATTCTTGCAAATATCCGATATTGTAGAACATGCTATGTCTAAAACTCCTTTTGTACGGGAAATCAACTTGGAAATACTTGAGTCAGCCGACTTTGAGAGCAGAGAGATAGCAAAAGACTATATTACTTATAAATCACATCAGAAAAGATGACAGTACTTATAAAAATACTTCAATTTGTTCTAAGCCTTTCAATTCTGGTTATAGTTCATGAATTCGGCCATTTCATATTTGCCAAGATTTTTAAAACAAGAGTGGAAAAATTCTATCTTTTTTTCGATCCGTGGTTTTCAATTTTTAAATTCAGGAAAGGTGAGACTGAATATGGAATAGGATGGCTTCCACTCGGAGGATATGTTAAAATAGCGGGAATGATTGACGAGTCACTGGATAGTGAACAGCTTAAAAAACCTCCAGAACCCTGGGAATTCAGGTCAAAGTCTTCATGGCAGAGACTTCTTATAATGGTTGCCGGCGTTTTGTTTAACTTTTTGTTTGCTATACTTATTTATGTCCTGGTTCTTTACAAATGGGGGGAAACCTATCTGCCCACTTCCAGCGTAAAATATGGGATTGTAACTGATAGTGTCGGATATTCAATCGGGCTTAGAAATGGAGATAAAATTTTATCGGTTGATGGTGAATATATTGATAATTTTTATCAGATTACAAAGGAAATCATTCTTAATAACAGAAAAACACTTCAGGTAGAAAGAAACGGGGAGAAAATAAATATCAATATTCCGCAAGAATATATTAATAGTGCAATAAAAGGAGGAGGGCGGATTGAACCAAGGATTCCGTTTTCTACTTTTATTATAAGCGGTTTTGGGAAAAATTCACCGGCAAAAATTGCAGGAGTAAAAGAAGGTGATGAAATTAAAGGTGTGGATAATCAATATTTTGAGTTCTTTGACGAGTTCCAGAATTACTTGATGCAAAACAAAGGGGAAGTTGTAACACTTAACATTGTTCGTAACGGTGAAAATTTAAACATTCCCGTTACAGTAAATCAAAACGGGCGGCTTGAGATAATGCGCTCATTCGAAAATATTTTCGATTTCAAAACTGTCAATTATAGCTTTCTGGAATCAATACCGGAAGGCGTTAAACTTGGTATTAATACGATAAGTGATTATCTTAAACAGTTTAAACTGATATTTTCAAAAGAAGCTAAAGGATATGAATCACTGGGAGGTTTTATTACCATCGGAAGCATATTTCCGGGTACCTGGAACTGGCAGTCGTTCTGGAATCTCACAGCTTTTTTGTCAATAATTCTGGCAGTTATGAATATTATTCCAATTCCGGGACTCGACGGCGGCCATATTCTCTTTCTTTTATATGAAGTAATAACCGGCAGAAAACCCAGCGATAAGTTTCTTGAATATGCCCAGATAGCCGGCATGATATTCCTTTTCGGTCTCCTGATTTATGCAAATGCCAATGATATAATAAGACTTCTGAATAAATAATTTTTATGCTTTGTTTTTACCAAAGTAATTGTAACTTTGTATTGTTTTTTAAAATTTAAGAAAATGGGAAAGATAGGACCTTTGGAGATTGTTTTAATTTTGTTGATTGTAGTTCTTTTGTTTGGAGGCCGCAAGATACCCGAACTCATGAAAGGTATAGGACATGGGCTGAAAGAATTCAAAAAGGCTACCAGAGATGATTCTGAAGAGGAAAAGAAAGAAATTACTAATAAAGATTAATTTTCAGGCTCATATTTCTGGTTTCTTTTTACAGGTATAAAACCGGCTTCTTTTATTATTGAGCAAATTGCATCCGAATCAAATATGTGAATATTGCCAGCGCCACTTATTACGTTTTCTTCAATCATAATCGAACCAAGATCATTAGCACCCGAATGAAGTGATATCATGGCAATTTCCTTTCCCAGAGTGAGCAGCGAAGCCTGAATATTGGGAATATTGTTAAGTATTATCCTGCTTATTGCAATTAACTTGATGTATTCAAGACCATTAATATTGTTTACTACACGTAAATCCCTGTTCAGACGTGTATTCTTGTGCTGAAACGGCCATGGAATAAACGTGATAAAACCATAACTGTATTCAGGTTTTTCAGATTGCACTTCACGTAAGCTTATTAAGTGCATTATACGTTCCTCCCTGGTTTCAATATGTCCTGCCATCATTGTGGCTGATGTCGGGATATTCAGTTTATGAGCTTCACGCATTACATCAAGCCATTCCCGAGCAGTTGCTTTCGCCGGCGAAATATTCTTTCTCACCCTTTCGGAAAGAATTTCTGCTCCGGCTCCCGGCAGACTGTCAAGGCCGGCATCAATTAGTTCTAAAAGCACTTCTCTGAAGGTCAATCCTTCTTTTTCTGCAAGATATACTATTTCAGGAGGACCTAAAGCATGGAGCTTCAAAGCCGGATATTCTTTCTTAAGTAAAGTAAAAAGATTCTTATAAAATGCCAGCCCAAGTTCAGGATTCATACCTCCTTGTAACAAAAGTTGTCTGCCGCCAAGCGCAAACAATTCGTTAATTTTCTGACAGTATTGCTCCATAGTGGTTATATATGCATCAATCGAGTTTTCCCTGCGGCAAAAATTACAAAAGGCACATTGCGAGAAACATATATTTGTGATATTTACATTCCTGTCTATTATCCAGCCTACTTTATCATCGGGATGAAGTTTTTTTCTTATCTGATCGGCATAGAACATAAGAAGGGAAGTTGGAGCGTGGTCATATAATAACACCCCCTCTTCTAAAGAGATGGCTTCCATTCGTAAAGCACGCTCAAGAATATTCTCAAATTTCATTCACTAATATAGAATAAGTTATTCATTAACCTGTTACTCCTTATTGACATTTACACGATTGCAAAGGTAAAATTTCTCTTAAGAGACTTCATTTTTTTAATTAACTTTACATTCTCTTTCAAAAAAGATAATATATAAGATTTCAATTAATTTGTAAGCTTATAAAAACATAAAACGGATGTTTTAATTTTTCAAATTTACGAAGATTAAATAATGCTGTTAAATTAAATTATTATGATGAAAATAGAGCTAAAATCAGTGTCTCAAATATCTCCTGAACAGTCAGTTATTTGTATTGTTGGAAAAGAGGAAGTTCCATCCTATTTAATGCTGAGCAGGAGTGAAAAGGAATATGCCGAAAAAAGGCTTAAAGAAAAAGATGAATTTGTATTTATTAATTCTTATTTTAAATGTACATATCTTATCCCTGTAAGCACTGAACTTGCTGGATACAGACTATTGGAAGATTTGAGAAAAAAAGCTTCGGCGATGAAAAAGCTTATTAGGTCGAACAGTCACTCTGAAATTGTAATTGCTTCCGACAAATCGGTTGGTGGTGCAGAAGAAGCTTTTGCAGAAGGACTTATTCTGAGCATTTATTCATTTTCAAAATATAAAACAAGAGAAGAAGAAAAGAATGGCGGTGAATATCCCTCAAGAATTCTTATTTATGATATTAAAGAAAAACAGAGAATATTATGGTTGAGCACGCTTTGCGAAGCGGTTTATATGACACGGGATTTGATAAATGAGCCGCCCAACCATCTTAACGCCGAAACTTTTGCAGGAGAAATAAAAGAGATTGGGAGTTCGGCAGGCTTTACTGTAGAAGTGCTTAGTAAAGAAAAAATCGAAGCTCTAAAGATGGGAGGCATCCTTGCGGTGAATCGTGGGAGTGTTGATCCACCGGTTTTTTGTATTCTCGAATGGAAGCCGCAAAAAAGTGTAAACAGTAAACCTGTGGCACTTGTAGGGAAAGGCATTATGTATGATACCGGCGGACTGAATATAAAAACCGGAGAATATATGAGTCAGATGAAGACTGATATGGCTGGTGCCGCTACAGTTGCAGGTATTATGTATGTAATTTCAAAATGTAAATTGCCGGTTCATGTTATTGGATTGTTACCGGCAACCGACAACCGGCCGGGAGGAAATGCTTATACACAGGGAGATATCATCAGAATGTTTGACGGCTCGACGGTTGAGGTAGGGAACACAGATGCAGAAGGAAGACTTTTACTGGCCGATGCAATAAGCTATGCCGGCAAATACGCACCTGAGCTTATTATTACGATTGCAACACTCACAGGTTCTGCGGCTATGACTTTTGGAAACCAGGCTATAGCCACAATGGGTAATGCAGATGAAAAGTATTTTAATATTCTCGAAGAAGCAGGGAATGAAGTATATGAAAGAATCGCCAGGCTGCCTTTCTGGGACGAATACAGAGAGTCGCTAAAATCGGATGTCGCAGATATTAAGAATAATGGAGGGAGAGAAGCCGGTGCCATTACCGCCGGCAAATTTCTCGAATCGTTTACAAAATACCCATTCATTCATCTTGATATTGCAGGAACCGGGGTCTTAAAGAAAGACGACTTTTACAGAATAAAGGAAGGACCCGGTTCAGGCCTCAGACTTCTTGCAGTTTTTCTTAAGAAACTTGCTTATAGTAAAGTAAATAATAAACGGTAAAATGGAGAACAAACAAATTATTGTAGGTATAACTCATGGCGATATCAATGGCATAGGCTATGAGGTGATTATCAAATCCCTTCTTGATAGCAGCATTTTTGACATTTTTGTTCCTGTGGTTTATGGTTCGCCAAAAGTTGCAGCATATCACAGAAAAGCATTGAATATTGAAAATTTCAGCTTTAATTCAATTCACGATCCTGGCGAAGCCCATAATAAAAGAGCCAATATAATTAACTGTCTCAGCGATGATGTAAGAGTAGAACTGGGAAAGTCAACCCCGCATAGCGGTGAAGCGGCATTTATTGCTCTTGAAAGAGCAGTAAACGATTTGAAAGATGGGAAAATAGACGTTCTGGTTACTGCTCCTATAGACAAAAGATACATACAATCGGCAAATTTCAACTTTCCCGGACATACCGAATATTTGAAATCAAAATTCGGTGTTGATGAAGTACTTATGTTTATGATAAATGAAAACATGAAGGTAGGGATTGTTACAGGCCATGTGCCTCTTAAGGAAGTACCCGGACTTATTACTGTCGATGACATACTGCGAAAACTAAGAATTATGAATAATTCCCTGATAGTTGATTTTGCAATACGCAAGCCATGTATTGCAGTCCTTGGGCTCAATCCTCACGCTGGTGATAATTCACTTCTCGGGAATGAAGAAGCTGAAATTATCGTTCCAGCCATTCAAAAAGCCAGAGACGAAGGGATAATGGCTTTCGGACCTTTTTCTGCCGACGGATTCTTTGGAGCAGGAATGTTCTATAAATTTGATGCTGTGCTGGCAATGTATCACGACCAGGGGCTTATTCCTTTTAAAGCTCTCTCATTCGATACCGGAGTGAATTTTACCGCAGGACTGCCCATAGTAAGAACTTCTCCGGCACACGGAACTGCACTTTCAATTGCTGGCAAGGGAGAAGCATCTGAAAATTCTTTCCGACACGCTATATACCTTGCATGTGATATTTACCGAAACAGAAAAATGTATGCAGAAATTTCCAGAAATACTCTAAAACATTCGGAAGTGGATATTCATCCGGAACATGCTGATGAACTACCACCGGAAATTAACGGCCTTGACCTTGAGACATTGATATGATTAATTATATTACCGGAACAATAACTGAACTTTCACCGGCTTATGTAATTGTCGAAACAGCCGGTATAGGATATTTTATCAATATATCAATTAATACATATTCGAAGCTTGAAAATAAAACAAGCTGCAGAATTTTTGTGCATGAAGTAATCCGTGAAGATACCCGGCAACTTTTCGGTTTTGCCGATGTTGAAGAAAGAAATATTTTCCGTCATCTTATTTCTGTTTCAGGTATTGGAGCAAATACTGCGCGTATGATACTTTCATCACTGACACCGGCCGATTTGACTAAAGCAATTAATGAAGCAAATGTAAACCTTCTGAAAGGAATAAAAGGTATAGGAATCAAAACTGCACAACGGATTATAGTAGATCTAAAAGATAAAGTTGGGAAACAGGCGTCTGCTGCCGAAATATTAATAGGGGAGGACAATACCAAACGTGAAGAGGCGTTATCTGCATTAGTAATGTTGGGTTTTGCCAGAAACGCTGTCATGAAAGTTCTGGACAGACTTATCAGTGAAGATAAAAATCTGACTGTGGAGGAACTTATCAAGAGAGCGTTGAAAAACTTGTAAAAAACCTTGAAATATTGTATTTCATATAAAAATCTACAGCAGATTTTCCGTATCGTATTTTCTGCAATCTTTAGTTTCACATTATTCCTTCAATCTTACGGACAAAACGTTGCTCCGCGGGATACAACAAAAAAACAAGTGCTCAAACTTAAAGACAATTCGGGTATTCCATGGGAAAATAGTCCCAGTTCTCCTCTGTTTCTCGATATTCCTAAAAATATAAACTCAAAGGTTGTATATGATCCTGATAAAAACGAATATATAATTTATCAGAAGGCCGGTCCTTTCGATTACCGCCTGCCGGTCAGAATGAGCCCAGAGGAATATCGTAAATACGAGTTCGACAGAGCAATGAGGGAATATTGGAATATGCGCTTGTCTGGTGATGAAACAGGCTACCGCTCATCAATTATTCCGCCAATAGAAATTGGAGGGGAAGCTTTCGACAAAATTTTCGGAAGCAATGTAATCAATATCATTCCTCAGGGTTCTGCCGAACTCATTTTTGGTATAAATATTTCACGAACCCAAAACCCTGCTCTTTCCGAAAAACTAAGAAGCATACCTACCTTTGACTTCAAGGAAAAAATACAGATGAATGTGACCGGAACTATTGGCGACAAACTTCAACTGGGTGTGAACTATAATACGGAAGCTATGTTCGAATTTGAAAACAGAATAAAGCTTCAGTATGCTGGTAAAGAGGACGAAATAATCAAGAAAATTGAGGCAGGCGATGTCACTCTTCCACTTCCCGGAACGCTTATAACAGGCAGTTATAGCCTTTTTGGACTTAAAACCGAAATGCAGTTCGGTAAGCTTACTATGACAACAGTTCTTTCCCAGCAAAAGGGAGAATCGTCGGTGATGGAAGTAAAGGGAGGAGCACAAATAAGCACATTTGAAATATTCGCAGATAATTACGAGGCAAACCGGCACTTTTTTCTTTCACAATATTTCAGGGATATTTTTGATGATGCAACGAAACATCTTCCGATAATAAGTTCAGGCCTGAATATAGAGAGGATAGAAGTTTGGATAACAAATAAAACCAGCAGGTTCGAAGAAGGAAGCAATAGAAATATTGTGGCTTTTATGGACCTTGCCGAAAACAGCCGGCATATCTATAACGATATTCCTGCCTTTCAGCAAAATCCAGGTGTAAGGTCAAATCCCGACAACTCTGTAAACGGACTCTATGATGAACTTCTAAAAACTTATCCGGAGGTACGCGACATGGATAAAGTTACAGATGTTCTTAGCCCACTTTATCCCGATTTCCAGACAGGGAGGGATTACGAGAAAATTGAAAATGCCAGGAAACTTAATGAAAGGGAATACACAGTTAATAAACAGCTTGGATTTATTTCACTAAATACCGCACTTAATACAGATGAAGTTCTTGCAGTTGCTTTTGAATATACTCTTAATGGTCAGATATATAAAATTGGCGAGTTCTCCACCGACGGAGTTACTGCGCCAAAGGCGCTGATACTCAAGCTTATTAAAGGAACAACTCTCAGCCCTAAACTGCCTACATGGAAACTGATGATGAAAAATATCTATTCTCTTGGTTCAGGCAGAGTTGAAAGTAAGAATTTCGAACTGAATATTCTCTATCAGGACGATAAAACGGGCAATTCGATTAATTACATTCCGGAAGGAAATTTATCGGATAAAATACTTTTGCAGGTATTAAGACTTGATAATCTCAATTCGAGACTTGACAGAGAGCCTGATGGTGTGTTCGATTTTATTGAGGATGCTACAATAATGTCGTCGCGTGGAAGGATTATCTTCCCTGTAAATGAGCCCTTTGGAAGTTATCTTCGCCAACAGTTTACCGATCAAAAACTCGCCGACAAATATGTTTTTCAGGAACTATATGACTCGACTCAGACTATTGCCAGGCAGATGGCCGAGAAAAACAAATTCAAACTCACCGGACAATATTCTTCGGCGGCGGGTTCCGAGATACAACTCAATGCCACGAACATTCCACAGGGAGCAGTGAAAGTAACTGCAGGTGGTGTTGTCCTAACCGAAAATAGTGATTATACCGTGGATTATAACCTTGGCACGGTCCGGATTATTAACCAGGCGCTTATTGATTCGGAAACACCCATACAGGTATCGCTCGAAAGCAATCAGTTTTTCGGATTCCAGACAAAGACACTTGTCGGAACATATCTCGATTATCGCATTTCTGATAATTTCAATATCGGCGGAACAATATTGCATTTGAATGAAAGACCCTACACACAGAAAGTCAATTTTGGTGAGGAACCAATATCAAATACAATATGGGGTCTGAATACATCTTATAGATCTCAGTCACAAATGCTTACAAATGTAATTGATAAACTTCCATTTATAAGAACTAAAGCCCCCTCAGCAATTTCTTTCTTCGGCGAATTTGCCAATCTTATCCCTGGTCATTCAAAAGCAATTTCAGATGCAGGCAATTCGTATATTGACGATTTTGAAGCCAGCGAAATACCTCTCGATCTGAAATCGTTTAATGCATGGACGCTTGCAAGTATTCCTCAGGGCCAGGATATGATGTTCCCCGAAGCAAGACTTAACAATAATCTGACAAGTGGCTTTAACAGAGCAAAACTGGCCTGGTACGTAATTGACCCTCTTTTTTTACGGAACGGTTCATCAACCCCTGACCATATCAGGAATAATCCTGATGAACAGTCGAGCCACTTTGTAAGAGAAATATTTGAAACAGAAATATTCCCATATAAAGAAAGCCCGAGCGGGGTGCCGGCAACTATAGGGGTTCTTAATGTTGCATTTTATCCTTCTGAGAGAGGCCCTTATAATTTTGACACTTCACCCTCGACTTATTCGGCAGGATTGAAAAGCGACGGCTCGCTCGATAATCCCGGTTCACGATGGGGAGGTATAATGAGGGAGGTACTTACAAGCGATTTCGAACAATCTAATATACAATATATAAAATTTTGGTTGATGGACCCTTTTGTGGAAAATCCTGATCATAAAGGAGGAGATCTATATTTCAATCTCGGAAATATTTCGGAGGATATTCTGAAAGATTCGCGTAAGAGCTTCGAAAACGGATTGCCGGGTTCACCTGATGTAAAAAATGTTGATACCACCGCATGGGGACGCGTTCCCACAGTTCAGGCAGTGGTACATGCATTTGATAATGATCCTACGTCGCGTCAATACCAGGATGTAGGTTTTGATGGCTTGCAAAATAATGATGAAAAAACTTTTTATGAAAGTTATTTGCAGAATTTACAGTCTATTCTTAGTGCTGAAGCATATAGTGAGTTTGAAAAAGATCCCTCTGGCGACGACTTTCACTATTTCAGAGGCTCAGATTACGATAGGATGAAACTTGGCATCCTCGACAGATATAAGCGTTATAACGGTCCTGAAGGAAACTCTCCAACTGCCGAAATGTCGCCGGAGAATTATCCGACAAGCGGTACAACTCTTCCAGATATGGAAGATATAAACAGAGATAACACATTAAGCGAAACGGAAAGCTATTATCAGTATAAAGTGAGCCTGCGTCCCGAAGATATGAAAGTGGGTTCGAATTTTATTGTTGATGAAATCGAATATAACGCAACATTTGCCAACGGTGAGAAATCCAAAGTAAAATGGTATCAGTTTAAAATTCCTGTTACCGATTATGAAAGGGTTGTAGGCTCAATCAGAGATTTCAAATCAATAAGATTTATGCGAATGTTTGTGCGTAATTTTGAGGAACCGGTTATAATGAGATTTGCAAAGCTCGATCTTGTAAGGGCTGAGTGGAGAAAATATTACATGTCATTCAAGGAAGGAAGTGAGAGGACTACTATACCTGAGCAGGAAGACGGTTCATTTGAAATAAGTTCTGTAAGTATAGAGGAAAACAGCGGCAAGCTTCCGGTTAACTACGTGCTTCCTCCGGGTTTTACAAGGATTATTGACCCTTCAAATCCTCAACTTCGGCAACTAAACGAACAATCAATGGTACTCAGAGTTCATGATCTGGAAGACGGTGACGCAAGAGCGGCATTCCGTAATATAAACATGGATATAAGGCAATACCGCCAGATAAGAATGGAAGTACATGCCGAAGCCCTGATAGGGGAACCTCTTGCAGATAATGAGCTTACGGCCTTTATCAGAATAGGCTCTGATTATAAAAGCAACTTCTATGAATATGAGATTCCACTCAAACTTACTCCTCCTGGAAGATATAGCAACGACAACGACAGTCAGAGGGAAGAAGTATGGCCCGAAGAAAACAGTTTCATCATTAACCTGTCAGTATTACAGGAAGCCAAGCAGGCAAGAAACAGTGAAATGCAAAAACCCGGTTCAACATTGAGCGTTTCAGATGTCTTTGTCTATTACGATAAGCAAAACAGGGTTTCAGTATCGGGAAATCCAAATATGAGTAATATTAAAGTGATAATGGTCGGAATAAGGAATCCGGTTAAAACAAGAAATCCGGCATTGGACGACGGACGCCCGAAATCGGGGGAAGTCTGGTTCAATGAACTTCGTCTTAGTGACTTCGTAGAAAATAGTGGCTGGGCAGCCAACGCGCATTTGCAGGCACAATTAGCCGACCTGGGAACAGTAGATCTTGTGGGTCAGACAAGTACGCCGGGATGGGGAAGTATAGAAAAAAAGGTAAATGAACGCAGCAAAGAACAGACACTTAAATATGACTTGTCGTCAACTATTGAAATGGGCAAATTCTTTCCTGAAAAAGCCAGCATAAGATTGCCGGTTTATTTAGGATATTCGCAGGAAATAGTAAAACCACAGTTTAACCCTCTCGATCCGGATATTCCTTTAAAAGATGCCCTTTTAAATGCAGAGAACAAAAAAGAACGCGATTCGATAAAATCAATTTCCGAAGATTATGCTCACCGCAAGACAATAACAATAAGCAATGCCGGCGTAAATATAAGGGGAGAGAAGCCTCATCTTTGGGACCCTGCAAATCTCAGCTTTAATTATACATATAACGAGGTTTATCGCAGTAATATAAAAACGGAACTCGACCTCGAAAAAAACATTCGTGGAGGTATAAACTATAATTATGAAAGCCAGCAAAAAAATATCGCCCCCTTCAGAAATGTCAGATTTCTCAATTCCTCCGCTTTCAAACTTATTAAAGATTTTAACTTTTACCCCTTCCCCAGAAGCATTTCATTTCGTACCGATATTAACAGATATTACAATGAAGTGAAACTCAGAAATATTAATAATCCTTTTCTTAAGATCACTCCGTCATTTCGTAAAGATTTTGAATGGACAAGAATTTATGATTTTAAATATGATATTACCCGTCAGTTAAAATTTGATTTTACTGCAACAAGCATTGCACGGATTGACGAGCCGGCGGGAGGAGTCGACAAAAAACGTTATGCCACGGAATATGAACAATGGAAAGATTCTGTGCTTACTAATCTCAAAAATTTCGGCCGGACAACAACATACTCACATTTTATAAATGTTAATTACAATATTCCTGTAAATAAGTTGCCGTTGCTCGACTGGACTAATTCCAATCTGCGATATGGATCCGACTATACATGGCTTGCCGCTCCATTATTTCCCGATTCGATAAAATTGAACCCTGGCAATACAATTAAAAATCATAATGACTTAACTCTTACTTTCAATGCAGCTTTCTCAACTCTTTATAATAAAGTCAGGTTTTTAAGGAATATTGAAACAAATACCCGTCCGGAGTCAAGGTTAAAGATGAAACCTGAATTCAAAACAGTTACATATACAAGGGAAAAATTGAGTTTCAAAGCAGGAGTAATGCGCGCTTTTACTCATAACCTTAAAACGACCGATGTCTCTGTGAAAGTATATGACAGCGCTGGAAGAGAAATTCCCGGTAAAGTGGCAGTGTTGAGTGAAAACAGAATAACATTTACACCTGAGCAGCAGGCATCAAATGCCAGAATTGTGATTGAAGGGAAAGTCGTTAAGAAACGCAGCCCTGAAATCGTTGTCGGCGAATACTTTGTAAGGGCACTGATGGGAATAAGAAGTGTATCTTTTACACTTACAAATACACAAGCGCAGATATTACCCGGCTATATGCCTGAGACAAATTTCCTGGGAATGGAAAAATTCAACAATGTACTCTCTCCCGGATGGCCTTTTATTCTGGGATATGGCGACAAAAAATTCTTTGACAGGGCAGTAGAAAACGGATGGCTTTCAACCGACACATTATTGAATACTCCTGCATCATTTATCACAGGACAAACTATTTCAGCAAGAAGTCTTATTGAACCTTTTCCGGGCATAAGAATTGACCTTACTGCTGACCGCAGATACAATGAAGCTTTAACAGCATATTATATAGCCGACAGGAACGGGAATTTCCCCGACATCACACGTAACAGTATTATTACCGGGAATTTTACAATTTCGATTATATCATGGGGGACAGCTTTCGAAAAGATTACAAAAAAGAACGATTATGTTTCGCCCACTTACGAAGCATTTATAAATAATACTGAAATTATTTCAAGGAGGAGAGGAGAAGAGAGAAAAGCAATCGATCCATTTTATGACCCGGATATAGATCCTATTACAGGTAATCATGCAGAAGGAAAATATAAAAACGGATTTGGAAAAACCTCAAGGCAAGTGCTTATTCCGGCATTCCTTGCAGCATATACGAAAACTGACCCTGAAAAAGTAACACTCGAAACATTCCCTTCTGCATTCAAAATGATGCCAAACTGGAGAATAAATTTTGACGGTCTTTCGAGGCTTCCTTTTATTCAGTCAGTCTTCAGGTCAGTCAATATCTCACATCAGTACCGTAGTACTTATTCAGTGAGTTCTTTCACTACTAATCTCAAATACAAGACCGATGAAAATGGAGTAAGTTATGCAAGAGATTTGCAGAACGATTATCTTTCACAGTATGAAATAAATGTTGTCACTATTAACGAACAGTTCAGCCCTCTTTTTAATATTGATATGAACTGGAAAAATAATCTTACTACTCGTGTAGAATGGAGAAAATCAAGAACTGTATCCCTTAATCTTGTAAGCAACCAGATAGCTGATGCCCGCACTAGCGAAATAGTTATTGGCTCAGGATACAGGTTCGACGATGTACAGATTGTCATAAAAACAGGAGGCAGGCAGAGAGCGCTGAAAAGCGATTTGAACGTGAGATTTGACTTTTCGATGAGAGATAACAAGACAATAGCAAGAAAGATAATTGAAGATGTCAATCAGCCGGTTGTGGGGTCAAAAGTTTTTACTATAGGTGCCAGTGCTGACTATGTTCTGAGCGACAGATTCAACCTTCAGATATTTGCCGATCATACAATGAATAATCCATTTGTTGCAAGCACTTTCCCCACTTCCAATACCAATTTCGGCTTCAGCCTGAAATTTACTCTTATGTAATAAAATATAAAGTAAGAATAAATAAATCTTACCTGGTTGTTTTCATAAATTAAAATTTCTTTATTTTTGGTCTGGCGATTTCTGAAGATAATGAACATTAAACCAAACCATCTAATTATGAATATCCCGGAAAATTTAAAGTACACCGCAGATCATGAATGGCTAAGAATAGAAGGAGACACAGGTTATGTCGGAATTACCGATTTTGCCCAGAGCGAACTGGGAGATATAGTCTTTGTGGAAATTGAGACAGTTGGAGAGATCCTTAAAAAAGGAGATGTTTTCGGTACAGTGGAAGCAGTTAAAACTGTTTCTGATATTTTTATGCCTGCGAGTGGTGAAGTGCTTGAAATGAACGGAGAGCTTGAAAAAAGCCCTGAGCTTGTAAACAAAGATCCTTACGGCAAGGGTTGGATGATATGTATTAAAATAATTGATCCTGCCGAGGCCAACGATCTATTGAGCCCTGAAGAATATAAAAATCTCGTGGGAGACTGAACCTCACTTCCGGCAGGTGAAACTTTTAAGGATTAGAATAACCTCTAAATGACTTTTTTAACTTCTACTTCCTTATAAGCCTCAATTAAATCACCAGGTTTTATATCGTTAAAATTCTGAATGTTAAGTCCACATTCAAGGCCGCTTACAACCTCTTTGACGTCGTCCTTAAATCGTTTAAGTGAGCCAAGTTCTCCGGTGTAAATAACTATACCGTCGCGTATTACACGCACTTTCGAATTTCTGTTTATTTTACCTTCCTTTACAAGGCAACCGGCGATAGTTCCCACTTTGCCGATTTTGAATATTTCCTTTACTTCGAGAGTTGCCACTACTTCTTCTTTTATTTCGGGCATAAGCATCCCCTCCATTGCGGATTTTATTTCCTCGATAGCATCATAAATAATAGAATAAAGGCGAATATCAATTTGCTCTTTTTCGGCAAGTTTACGGGCATTCATTGAAGGCCTTACCTGAAATCCCACAATGATAGCATTCGATGCGGCAGCAAGCAATACATCGGATTCCGATATCTGGCCGACAGCCTTATGAATTATATTAAGTTGTATCTGATCGGTTGAAAGCTTAATTAACGAATCGCTCAGTGCTTCCACTGAGCCATCAACATCTCCCTTAACTATAATATTTAATTCCTGAAAGTTTCCTATAGCTATCCTGCGTCCTATTTCGTCGAGTGTTATATGTTTCTGCGTTCTCAGTTCCTGTTCTCTCTGAAGCTGAGCTCTTTTATTGGCTATCTCTCTGGCTTCATGATCACTGCTCATCACGTTGAATTTATCTCCGGCTTGCGGTGCTCCGTTAAGTCCGATTATAATCACCGGAGTTGAAGGACCGGCCTCTTCAACTTTATTTCCTCTTTCATTATATAGGGCCTTTACATGGCCGTAATAACTTCCTGCCAGAACAATATCGCCTACTCTCAGCGTTCCGGTTTTTACGAGAACTGTGGCAGTGTATCCGCGGCCTTTATCAAGCGAAGATTCAATAACCGTTCCCTGTGCAGGCCTGTTAGGGTTTGCCTTCAGGTCGAGAAGCTCTGCTTCGAGCAACACTTTTTCGAGAAGCCTGTCAACATTAAAGCCCGACTTTGCTGATATCTCCTGCGACTGGTACTTTCCTCCCCAGTCTTCAACAAGGTAGTTAAGTTTTGCAAGTTCCTCTTTAATTTTTTCAGGATTTGCATTCGATTTATCTATCTTGTTTATAGCAAAAATAATTGGCACACCTGCAGCAGAAGCATGATTGATAGCCTCGATAGTCTGAGGCATTACTCCGTCGTCGGCAGCAACTACAATAATTGCTATATCTGTTATCTGTGCGCCGCGAGCCCTCATTGCAGTAAAAGCTTCATGACCCGGTGTGTCGAGAAATGTAATTTGCCTCCCTCCATCAAGAGAAACGCTGTATGCACCAATGTGCTGCGTGATACCTCCAGCTTCTCCTGCAACAACATTTGTATTTCTTATATAATCGAGAAGTTTGGTCTTACCATGATCAACGTGCCCCATTACAGTTACTATAGGAGGCCTTGGTTTTAGATCTTCAGGCCTGTCCTCATCTTCTTCGATGTTTTCGAGAAGTTCAGCACTTATGAATTCAACTTTATATCCGAACTCATCTGCAACAACAGCCATAGTTTCGGCATCCAATCTCTGATTTATCGAAACAAAAAGTCCGAGATTCATACATGTTGAGATAATATCGGTCACCGGAACGTTCATCATAGCTGCAAGCTCATTTGCAGAAACGAATTCGGTAACTTTAAGCACATTTTTTTCAAGTTCCTCTAGTTCGGATTTCTCTTTTAATCTCTGGCTTATAGCCTCACGTTTTTCCCTTCTGTACTTAACCCCCTTAGTTTACCTTTTGCAGTAAGACGAGCAAGAGTTTCTTTTATCTGTTTTTGTACTTCATCCTCATCAACTTCAGCACGCACAGGTCTTTTCTTTAGAGGAACTTTTGTCCGCTCTCCTTTTTCGGTAATTCCGGGTTTGAGCGGAACAATCTCTTTCTCCTTGGAAATCCTTTTTCTTTTTCGTTTGTGTCTGACCTCTTCTCCAAATTCTGTTTTAACAGCTGAAGATTTTTTCTTTTCCTCGGCTGGAAGGTCTATTTTCCCTAGAATAACCGGCCCTGCAAGCTTAGGGCCGCTAATTGGTATAAATTCTTCTTTTTTCTCGATTGCCGTGGTTTCGGGTGCAGCTTCGGATAAAGGTTCAGGCGCAGGTTCAGACTTGATAAATTCTGTTACCAAACCTGTTCTTTCTTCAATCTCAATTTCCTCGGGCTTTTCTTCTATTATAGTTGATTCCTGCATAATTTCGGCTTCTTTTTCTTTTTCCTCAACAGCCGGTTTTTTCTTTTCCTTTTTTTCAGGCTTTTCGGCCGGCTCAGCTTCTTCTTTTTCTTCCGGTTTAATTACTGTAGCCCTTAACGTTTTTTCAAGGTCTATTTTGCCGACTACTTTTACTTCAGGTTTTGCAATATCCGGCCGCTTTTCAACCTTTGCCACTCCTGTAGCATCCTTGATAATTATTTCATTTTCAGCTTCAACTTCCTCGGCATGAGGTTTTAGTGTTATATCTTCTATTGACACCGTTTCTTTCTTCTTGTGAAGGTCTTTCAGCATCAGCTTTTCCGATTCCTTTTTCACACTAATATCCGTACTGTATTCTTTCACCAGAAGAGCATAAGCCTCAGGAGGAATTTTTGTATTAGGATTAGGATCAAGACTAAAGCCCTTCTTATGCAGGAACTCCACAATTGTGGAAATTCCCACATTAAACTCGCGTGCAGCTTTGCTTAATCTTGTAACCTTTATATCATCACTCATAAATAACCTCCCGGTCAAATTAATTCGATAATGGAGATTGTAACAATTTTATTCTCTCTTATTCAAATTCTGCTTTAAGTATATTAATTACCTCTTTTACTGTTTCTTCTTCAAGGTCGGTTCGCTTTACCAGGTCGCTGACTGAAAGGTTTAACACGCTTTTGGCTGTGTCGCAGCCAATAGCTTTGAGTTCTTCGATTATCCATTCTTCTATCTCATCGGAGAATTCCTCGAGGTTTACATCTTCTTCATCTTCACCGCCAGGCTCTCTGTAAACATCAATCTCATAACCGGTCAGCTGGCTGGCAAGTTTAATGTTCAGTCCGCCTTTTCCTATAGCAAGTGAAACCTCATTCGGCTTAAGATATATCTCAGCTCTTTTGGTTTCTTCATTTATCTTTATTGATGAGATTTTTGCAGGGCTCAGAGCTCTCTGAATGAAAAGCTGAGTATTGGCTGTATAATTAATGACATCGATGTTTTCGTTTCTCAGTTCTCTTACTATGCCGTGAATTCTTGAGCCTTTCATGCCGACACATGCGCCGACCGGATCAACACGCTCATCGTACGATTCCACAGCTACTTTTGCCCGTTCACCCGGAACTCTTACAATCTTCTTGATCGTGATAAGACCGTCGAAGATCTCCGGAACCTCAAGTTCGAACAACCTTTCAAGGAAAACAGGGGAAGTTCTGCTTAATATGATATAAGGTGTGTTATTTTTCATTTCGACCTTTATCACCACAGCCTTTATGGTATCCCCTTTACGGAAATGATCTGTAGGAATCTGTTCACTTTTCGGGAGTATAAGCTCATTTCCATCATCATCAAGTACAAGGATTTCCTTTTTCCACACCTGATATACTTCACCTGTGACTATCTCTCCAATCCTGTCTTTGTATTTTGCATAAATATTATTCTTTTCAAGGTCGAGAATACGGGCTGAGAGGTTCTGGCGAAGCGATAATATTGCTCTGCGGCCGAAATCCTGAAATTTCACCTCGTCCGATACTTCTTCCCCAACTTCATAATCGGAGTCAATCTTTTTTGCCTCCGAAAGGGGTATCTGAGTATTTGGATCTACGAAATCTTCATCGGCAACGACCTTCCTGTTCCGCCAGATTTCGAAATCTCCCTTGTCAATATTAACAATGATGTCAAAATTGTCGGCCGTTCCATACTTTTTTATAAGAATACTCTTGAATACATCTTCAAGAACACTCATCATCGTAGGTCTGTCGATATTCTTAAGTTCCTTGAATTCAGAAAAAGTGTCAGTTAAATTAAGATTTTCCATCTGTCTGCATCCTTATTTTTATCTGAAAACAATTAATTCTTTTGCAGATTTAATCATTTCAAAATTAAATGATAAATATTTTATTTCAGCAGATTTTGATTTTCTTCTACCCATTTGTTTCATATTACATTCGAGTTCGAATCCGCTGTCGGTTATGTTATGCAATGTGCCTGCATATCTATTATTTTCGTTATCAATTACTTCTACCGGTTTCCCTTCACTTTTTAAATATTGTTCCTTTACACGGAAAGGTGTTCCTATGCCAGGTGAGGAAACCTGAAGATCAAAATCCTTCTCATCACGGTTAAGATTTCTTTCAAGATACATATTCAGACCTGCACACTGTTCAACAGTTATATCTTCCCACGTATCGGCAAAAACGGTTATCTCGTTTTTCTGGTTTACCCTAATATCCACAAGAAAAATGTCTGTACCGCTTATATACTGTCTGACAAGCTCTTCTATTTTTTTCTTATCTACCATTTTATACCGATAATAAAACAGGGGACTTCTGTCCCCTTATACCATATAACCTCCTCGAATTGGCGTCAAAGATAATAAATATTTTAAAAACAACAAAATCATTGTTTTTTATCTAATAATTAAATGTCCGGTTTGATATAAATTTGCGGTAACAAAGTAAAAGATGGTTACAAGTTTTTTAGATTAATTCATTTTTTAAACTTTGTTGAAGCAATACATGAAACAGTCTGAATTTTACATGCCTGAAGACCGGCAGCTTTTGTCGTCGTGCACTTTATGTCCAAGAGAATGTGGTATTGACAGGTTTGGAGCCGGAACAGGATACTGTGGAGCTGATGCAGGTCTCAATATTGCCTCGATATGTGTTCACTGCGGCGAAGAGCCTCCGATAAGCGGTTCCACAGGTATTTGCAATATTTTTTTCGCCGGCTGTAATATGCGCTGCCTGTATTGTCAGAACTATGAAATAAGCCGAGCCGAATGTACTTCGATGTGTTCTCCGATGAAGATTGAAACATGTATTGACACTATAGAGGGAATCCTGTCGAAAGGTATAAGAGCTGTAGGTTTTGTTTCACCTTCGCATGTAGTTCCACAGGTGAAAGCTATTATAAGAGGTTTGAATGCAAAAGGATTGAAGCCAATAACAGTTTACAATACAAATAGTTACGATAAAGTTGAAACTATCAGAAGCCTTAACGGATTAATTGACGTGTACCTTCCGGATTATAAATATGTTACTTCAGAACTGGCTTATAAATATTCCGACGCTTACGATTATCCGGAGATTGCGTTAAAAGCTCTGAAAGAGATGTATTTTCAGAAAGGTTCGGTTCTAAGGATTGGTGATAACGGCATTGCCGAGAGCGGGATTCTTATCAGACATCTTGTATTGCCAGGTCATGCTGATGAAAGCATAAATGTGCTAAGAAGCATTGCTTATGAATTATCTCCGGGTGTAAGTATTTCGTTGATGTCGCAGTATCAACCAACACCTGAAGTTAGAAACCATCCGGTTATCGGGCGTAACCTTTACAGGCAAGAGTACTATGAAGTGGCATCAGAAATGGAAAGGCTCGGTTTCCGAAACGGCTGGCTGCAGGAGATGGATAGCAATACAAACTACCAGCCCGATTTCAGCAAAGAACATCCATTTGAATAAATTAGATATTGAAATAAGATACTGATAATCAATATGTTTTAAATTTTTTGCGTCAGGGACCCCCCTTTTGCAGTTAAAGATGAATATTTACAAATCCATGAGGCAGTTTAGTTATTATTTATTATATTTTAATGAATATCTTATTTTTATAAAGCCAGTAGCAAATATACCACAGGATAGCCCAGGCCGCAAGGCTTGTAATTATTGCGGTTGTAGTTGCTCCACTCCATGAGAAGAGAAGATTGCTGAATGGATTTACGATTCTGTTGCTTATAATTTTTGTAAAGCCGAGCTCACAGAAAAGATAGATAAATATCGAGTTCATTCCCACAACAATAAAGAACTTTGAACCTTTTAGGAACTTCTTTTTTACATCTATGAGCCAGTAGCAGAAGCAAAGCGCAAGAATAGACCAGCCGCCACTTGCAAATACAAATGAAACAGTAGCTATCTTCTTGATAATTGGTGTGATGTTTAAAAAATCGAGAGCGTAACCGATAACAAGACAAATTATTCCTGCGATTACAAGACTCTGAATTTTTTTCCCGGGCGTCCGGCCGCTCATAAGCAGTTTTCCGCACATCATGCCCCATACAGTATGTGCTGTTGTTGATACAAAGTTCAGAGTTGCCCATTCGCTCGCTTTTTCAACTCCTTCAATTTTATTATTGAACCATGCGCCAAGGTTTTCATATTTTACCCATGGGTGGTTAAATCCTTCTACAGGGAAGAAGCGATAGGCAAGGTCTATTAGAATCAGGATTACAAGTGTAAAAATAGTCTGAAATCTGAAATTCTTGTTTAACAGGAAGAATGCCACAAGGTAGGTTACCGACAATTGGGCAAGAACATTCTGAAATCTGAATACCAGTTTTCCCGCCGCAGTAAAATAAAGTGCCCAGCCCAGGAAAAGAAGCAAAAGGGAGCGTTTTATTGCATGTAAAGTAATTTGTCGCTGACTTTCTCCTTTTTTCCGTCTGTTTGCAACTGAAAAAGGTATTGCAACTCCGACGATGAACATAAAAAAAGGCTGGATCAGATCCCAGAAATGAAGGCCATGCCATTCATGATGGTGAAACTGATTTCCGATAAAATGCAGGACAGGATTATTGATATCCAGAAGGTGAGCATAAATGCGGGTTGATTCTCCTATCAGCAGAAACATTGTCAGGCCGCGGAAGAAGTCAACCGAAATAATTCGTCCGGGTAAGGGCGTAGAAAAGGTTTTTGATTCAGTATTCACATTATTAAATTTTACGGTTTATATTCTGAAAAGTTGCAGATTTTAATCCAAATTTGCAATATTTTTTAATTGATATATCGGACAATAAATAAGATTTTCATTGAAATCAAAGTAATTTTTATTTTTGTTTCATCAAAAGAGGCTGGTGATTTACAATACTAATAAGAAAAAAATAATAAATGATCCGGTTTATGGCTTTATTAATATACCGGGTGATTTTGTATTTGATTTAATTCAACATCCATGGATCCAGCGTTTACGGAATATCAAGCAACTTGGTCTTACCAGTTATGTTTTTCCCGGGGCAACGCATAGCCGGTTTCAACATTGTCTTGGTGCGCTCCATCTTATGGATATGGCTCTGCAGACTTTGAAAAGCAAGGGAGTAAGTATAAGTGCAGAAGAAGAAGAGGCTGCATTTATTGCAATATTGCTTCACGATATCGGACATGGACCTTTTTCGCATGCCCTCGAGGAATCAATCATCAGGGGAATAACTCATGAAGAGTTATCGCTTTTGCTTATGCAGAGACTTAATATGGAATTCGCCGGAAGGCTTGATCTTGCGATTGAAATCTTCACAGGAAGTTACAAAAGAAAATTTTTTCATGAGTTGATTGCAGGCCAGGCTGATGTTGACCGCCTTGATTATTTGAGACGAGATAGTTTTTATACGGGCGTTATCGAAGGATCAGTCGGCTCCGATAGGATAATAAGGATGCTAAATGTAGCGGATGAAAGGCTCGTAATTGAGGAAAAAGGTATTTATTCGCTCGAAAAACTGCTTATTGCCAGGCGCCTTATGTATTGGCAGGTATATATGCATAAAACAGTAATTTCATCGGAGAATCTGCTTGTAAATACACTGAAGAGAGCAAAGGAACTGGCCAGGAAAGATGTTGAAATGTTTTCTTCTCCGGCGATTAAGTTTTTTCTTTATAATGAAATAGGACGAATTGAGTTTTCCAATAAAGGAGTTTTTACTCCGGATATCATCGCATCGAATTTTGTACGGCTCGACGATAGCGACATACTTATTTCGGCAAAATACTGGAATGATCATTCCGATAAAGTTCTTGCCGATCTGTCAGGCAGACTTATGCGGCGTGACCTCTTTGCTGTGGAGCTTCAAAATGAACCGTTCGGTGAGAATCGTATTGAAGATCTCCGAAGGAAGGTTGTAAAAGAGCTTAATATTGAACCTGATATGATTCATTATTATGTGTTTTCAGATAAAATATCAAATCTTGCTTATGCCCCGGATGGCTCAACTGAAATCATGATACTTCTCAAATCGGGTGCAACAGCCGGAATACGCGAAGTATCGGATGCTTTTGATCATAGAGTCCTCTTGGAACGTATCACGAAATATTTTCTATGCTACCCTAAAGAATGTAGATAAATAAATAGTATATAATATGGAATTTACCGCATCAGCAATTGCACAGTTTTTGAATGGCGAATTGATAGGCAACCCCGAAACCAAAGTACAGACTGTTGCAAAAATTGAGGAAGGGCATGAAGGAGCACTTTCATTTCTTGCCAATCCTAAATATGAGCAATTTCTTTATACAACAAAGTCGTCGGTTGTGCTCGTTAACAGAAATTTTTCACCATCTGCACCGGTGTCTGCAACTCTTATTAAGGTTGACAATGCTTATGAGGCTTTTGCATCGCTTCTAAATATGATTTCGAAATCAGAACCTGAGAAAAAAGGTATCCATCCAACGGCAGTGATCGAGCCGGATACAAAAATCGGAGAAAACATTTACATAGGTGCTTATGCTTATATCGGCAACGGCTGCGTTATACGGGATGGGAGCAAAATATATCCGCATGTTTATATAGGAGATAAAACAACCATCGGATGTGATTCTATTATTTATCCGGGAGTAAAAATATATCATGAATGTGTTATTGGCAATTCGTGTATTGTTCATGCAGGAACTGTTATCGGAAGCGATGGATTCGGTTTTGCACCGACCAATGATAATCAGTTTATGAAAATTCCGCAGATTGGAAATGTCGTAATTGAAGATAATGTAGAAATAGGAGCCAATGTCACAATCGACAGAGCCACAATGGGCTCGACTATTATCCGAAAGGGTGCGAAGATAGACAATTTAGTTCAGATAGGGCATAATGTAGAAATAGGTGAGAATACTGTAATGGCCGGCCAGACAGGTATTGCCGGCTCGACAAAAATTGGGAAGAACTGTATGTTCGGTGGCCAGGTGGGAATATCAGGGCACCTTAAACTTGCAAATGGAGTGAAACTTGGGGCCCAGTCAGGAGTTATAGGAGACATCAAAGAAGAAAACGCGGCTTTTTTAGGTTCTCCAGCATTTGAACACAAACAATATATTAAATCTTACGTTTTTTTCAGGAAACTGCCACAGATTAATTCTGTTATCGAGTCGCTCAAACAGGATATCATTAAACTGAAAAATAAATAATCCGGATATTTGCGCCGCTGATATTGTTATATCTGTGATATTTTTATTAATGTTCGAAAAAAATTGTTTTTTTTGTATCTGATTTCAATTTAGCAGGTGATGTCGGAAAAACAGAGAACGCTAAAACAGGAAATAAGCCTTGAAGGTAAAGGCCTGCATACAGGTTTGGATGTAAAAATTACATTTAAGCCTGCACCTGCCAATCATGGTTATAAGTTTTGCAGAGTTGATATTCCCGGGAGGCCTGTAATTGAAGCTATTGCCGATTATGTCACAGAAGCCTCACGCGGGACTACCATTTCATATAATGGAGTATCGGTTGCAACTATTGAACATGTCATGGCTGCCTTGTATGGCATGCAGATTGATAATGCGCTTATAGAAATCGACGGACCTGAGGCTCCAATTATGACTGGTTCCTCAGAGAAATTTGTGGAAGCTATTAAAGAAGCCGGCGTAGTTGAAATGAAGGAGGAAATAAACTATTTTGATGTAAAACAGAAAATAGCATTTTCTGATGAAGAGCGAGGGATTGACCTCATAGTTTATCCGGATGACCATTTAAGTATAAATGTTTTGATTGATTACAATTCAAAAATACTCGGGAACCAATATGCTATTCTCGATTCTATCGACCAATTTGAAAAGGAAATTAGCAGATGTCGTACATTTGTTTTTTTCCATGAACTGGAGCCTCTTTTTAAGGCAGGTATGATAAAGGGAGGTGACCTCGACAATGCAATTGTCATTCTTGAGGAAGAAGCATCACAGGAAGAATTCAATCGTATTGCAAAGCTGTTCAACCGACCGGGTATCAACGGTCATAAAGCTGGCATACTCAACAACACTGATCTTATATTTCCAAATGAACCTGCACGACATAAATTGCTCGATTTAATAGGAGATCTTGCACTTGTTGGTCAGCCTATTAGAGGGAAAGTAGTAGCTACACGACCCGGCCACTATGCCAATACTAAATTTGCAAAAATTATACGACAGGAAATAAAAAAATCTCTTTCAAAAAAGAATATACCTGAATATGACCCAACTATACCTCCGGTTTACAATATTCAGCAGGTTAAAAATAAGCTGCCACACAGATATCCATTTTTACTTGTCGACAAAATAGTTCATCTTGATCAAACAACAGTGGTTGGAGTTAAAAATGTTACAGGTAATGAAGCATTTTTTCAAGGTCACTTCCCTGAGGAGCCGGTAATGCCCGGCGTACTTATTATTGAAGCTCTCGCTCAAACTGGCGGTTTACTTGTCCTGAGTGGAGTGGATGAACCGGAGAAATATTCCACTTATTTTCTTAAGATTGATAAAGTTAAATTCAAACATAAAGTTGTACCTGGAGATACTCTTATCCTGAAACTGGAACTTACTGAACCTATAAGACGAGGTATAGTTGCAATGTATGCTCAGGCATTTGTAGGCAATACACTTGTTGTTGAAGGTGAAATGGTTGCCCAGGTTATCAAAAACAAATGAAGTTGATATGGTATCAATGATTTCGAATCTGGCCTATGTAAACCCCAATGCCGTTCTGGGAGAAAATGTAATCATAGAACCTTTTGCGTACATTGCAGGCAACGTAACTATTGACGACGGAACATGGGTAGGACCTCACGGAGTTGTAATGGAAGGAGCAAGAATTGGAAAGAATTGCAGAATATTTCCTGATGCCGTTATTTCAGGCATACCTCAGGATCTTAAATTTCGGGGAGAAGAAACAATTGTTGAAATCGGAGATAATACAACAATAAGAGAGGGTGCAACAGTAAATAGAGGAACGGCAGCTGTCGGGAAAACAGTCATAGGCGAAAACTGCCTTATTATGGCCTGCGCACATATTGGGCACGACTGTCAGATAGGTAATAATTGTATAATTGGAAATGCAGCGGGACTGGCAGGAGAGGTAAGAGTCGACGATTGGGCTATACTGAGCGGCGGAGCCCTTGTTCATCAGTTTTCAAGAATTGGCGGACATGTTATTATTGGCGGTGGTGGAAAGGTAAGAATTGACGTGCCACCGTTCATAAAAGCAGATAGGGAACCTCTGGCATACATGGGTGTAAATGTGGTTGGCCTTACCAGAAGAGGGTTTACAAAAGAAAGAATAGAAGAGATACATAATATTTATAGAGCTATCTATCAAAACGGTATGAATACTTCAAAGGCACTGGAGTTTGTCGAAAAGAATTTCAAACCCTCCCCCGACAGGGATTATATCATCGAATTCTTCAGAAATTCGGAACGCGGTGTAATCAGAGGCCCGAGATTGCTAAAGGAATAAAAATACTTTTTTGGACTAAAATCAATATATTATATAGTGGCCCGAAAGAGCTCCATTATAATATTGCAGCCATACTGAGGCTGTATTGCCTGAATTATCGTTATAGCCGAAATGTATTTCAAAACCGGCCACGCTTTCGATATTTGCAGATATGATAGTACCGCCATAACCAATAGCAAATACTCCTGAATTTCCTGTCGTTGATGCTCCCTCTTGTTTAAGACACCAGTAGCTGCAATTTTTTGAGCCGTTGTTTCTGATTTCAATAATTGCATCTTTCTGAAGCCAGTTTAAAACAACATTGCCGTTATCGAGAGTTAAAATTGGGCTGTCCCCGGTAAGAAATATCCTTCCCATGCTCATTCCGTTGATTTTTCCTGTAACGTCTCCTGCAACATTGCCGGTAACATTTCCTGAAAGGTTGCCGGTAACATTGCCGGTCAGGTTGCCCGTTACCGGTGCCGATACCGATGCGGCATATAAAGTTCCGGTTATCTCTGCATCACCTCCAACGTTAAGTGTTTTATTTATGGTCGTTGTATTGATGCCCACTTTTTTGTCTAAAAAGTCGCCATAAATCAGCGGGGGATTTACTGATGAATTGGCAATATAGAGCTTGTTACTGCCTGTTTCGCTATATCCTGCTCTATATCCAAGCAGAACATTGCCGCTGCCGTCTGCATTGTTATATCCGGCCATATAACCTATAGCAAGATTATGGTCTCCGTTTGTAATATGATATCCGGCTTTATATCCCATAAATACGTTATATGAGGCATTAACCTCGGGCCGGTAAGGATTTTGTCCATCATCTCTGCTTCTTCCTGCATCAATTCCCACAAAAGTGTTACCCTGTCCGTTATCGAGCCAGTAACCTGCATTTGTTCCTATAAATACATTATCCCTGCTGTTTCGTATCTGGTATCCCGAGTTAATTCCCATAAATGTGTTGAACGAACCGCCCCATCCGGAAGCATTGATATTTGTGCCTGCATTAGTGCCGATCATTATGTTGTATTCCTGGTTTGTGTGGTTATATCCTGCCGATGAGCCTATAAGAGTGTTATGATTGCCTGTTGTCAGTTTGAAACCTGCTAAATCACCTATGATAATATTATTATTGCCTATGGTAATTGAGCTGTCGGCAAGATGGCCGATTATTGTGTTCGATTGTCCTGTGGTCAGATTATGTGCTGCTTTGTAACCAAGGACAGAGTTATAAAGCCCTGTAGTTACTTTTGAGCCCGAGCCCTGGCCTATGAAGTAATTTTTTGGGGTAATATCGAGGAAATTCCCGGTTCCAGTTCCTTTACTCTGGTCGAATCCGCCAATAGCAAAACCTCCTTTTGAAGCTTTCCCCGACGAGTTACTTACATAAATTCTTGTGCTGTCTTCAGTAACCCGCATATATTCCTGAGGGGTACTTTTGCCCTGGTTAAACCCGCCGATTGCAAAGCCGCCCTTTACAGCTTTTCCTGAGTTATCAATATAAATTCTGATGCTGTCGGCAGTAACTCTCATATATTCCTGAGGTTCGCCTTTATTCTGGTCAAAACTGCCAATAGCAAATCCGCCCTTTAAACCCTTTGCACCGTCGCCTACATTTACTCGTACTCCCTCATTATAAACAGCAAACACTGTCTTTCCCAGGTTGTTTTTTACCTCGAAAAGTGCCTCATCCATATTTGGCGTTTTCCCTTCGATAGAAAGTTTATCGAGGCCACTTATGTCCTGGGCAACAAATGCATACGGTACCGACAGCAATTTTGCCGATCCCATAACCTGCCACTTCTCGTTCCAGTAAACGCTTGTCCGGATGAAAAGAGGCTGAACTGTCCAGTCAATGTCCGAAAAACTGCCGGTCACAGGTTTAGCAAGAGGATCGCCAACCATAAGCTGAAAAAGTCCGAAGGAATTTGTCTTTACACTATAATCAGCTTCATATATAACTATCGGTGGCTCGACATTTGTGAGAATGCCTATTCGGACCAGAAGTTCGGTTTCGGGGATTACCTCCCCGGCAGCATCACGAGCTACAGCCTGATAATTTATACCCTGAGGAACCTGAGCCTGAAGCGTGAATAAAAAAATGAAAGATAATAGTGAGAGAAATCCTGCTTTTAAAATAAAATTTTTCATAATAATAGAGCTTTTGGAAACTTTTAATAAAGATATTTCAGAAGCCTGAAATAAGCAAAACATTTTTGACCAAAACCATGAAATCTTATGTTAATATCAGTCAGGAGATGATGTAATAATTAAAGTGTTTTTCCAGATACAGATAAAGGGGGAAAAATTTTTGCCGAACTTATACTTCTTAAGCTGAAATTTTCAAAACGATAATTTTTAAATCAAACTTTTATGATCACATTACTGCAATGCGGGTTGAATACCTAAATAATAATTTTTGTATCTTTCCATACTCTTTATAACCTCTTAAAAAGAAAAGAAATGAAAAAATCACTCTTTATCCTTTTCGCTTTTATTTCATTGACAATTAGCGATAATGCTTTTTGTCAATGGAAAGAACTTATAAGCAAAGACCTTTCAAACTGGGAAGAGCTTAACGGAACGGCACCTTTCAGGCTCGAAAAAGGAACAATAATCGGAACAACCGTTGTCGGTTCACCTAACTCTTTTCTTTGCACAAAGGAGAAATATGGTGATTTCATACTTGAATTCGATACATGGTTCGACCCGCAGGTGAACTCCGGCGTTCAGATACGGAGCGAGAGCAGGCCGGACTATCAGAACGGACGAGTACATGGTTATCAGATAGAGATGGATCCTTCGGAACGCGCCTGGTCGGGTGGAATTTATGACGAGGCACGCAGAGGATGGCTTTACTCGCTCGAAAGAAACCCGGCAGGCAAAAAAGCCCTTAAGGTGGGCGAATGGAACCATTACCGTGTTGAAGCTATCGGAAATTCAATACGAACATGGGTAAACGGAATACCCTGTGCCGACCTTGTGGATGATATGACACCCTCAGGCTTCATAGCACTTCAGGTGCACAGTATCGGCAAAGACACTTCAAAAGCAGGGCTTCAGGTTAAATGGAAAAATATCAGGATAATAACCTCAAATCTCGATAAGTATAAAACTCCTTATACCCCTGTTATTCCACAGGTTAGTTTTCTTACAAACAAGCTTACCGACCGTGAGAAGGCCGAAGGCTGGAGGCTTTTGTTCGACGGTCAGACATCCGCAGGATGGATGAACGCACTAACTGGAAAATTCCCCGATAGCGGCTGGGAAATAAAGAACGGAGAGCTTATTATCAACCCT
>CAZIRN010000008.1:0-30535 GCA_964541495.1 uncultured Rikenella sp.
TTCTGAACGTAACAAATCATGCATATTTCAATCTCCATGGAGCAGGTAACGGCGATATTCTTGATCATGAACTGGTAATAAAAGCTTCGAGATTTGTAGCTATTGATTCAACTTTGATACCCACTGGTGAGCTCAGACCTGTTGCAGGTACTCCATTTGATTTTACAACTCCCCATAAAATAGGTGAGAGAATAAATGAGCCGTACGACCAGCTTATTTTAGGAAAAGGTTACGACCATACCTTTGTACTGGATAATATTGAGGAAGTGGATGCCACGGTTTATGATCCTTTAACAGGAAGGTTTATGGAAGTTATTACTGATCAACCGGGCATACAGTTTTATTGTGGGAATTTTCTTAATGGCAGCTTGATCGGTTATGGAGGGAAACCTTATACTTTCAGATCTGGTCTTTGCCTTGAGACCGGTCATTTCCCCGACAGCCCGAATCATCCTGATTTTCCCACGACAATTCTTAACCCTGGCGAAAAATTCAAATCAAGAACTGTTTACAGGTTTTCTGTGAAATAATAAAATTTCAATTATTATTATTTCACTTTAAATAATTGAGTAGTCAAAGCATACTATTAATTTTATAAATTCAGGGATGCTGCTTACTTTTATTTTCAGATTCAATTAATTTTCGGTGAATTGTTACACGTAGTTGCCGACATCAATATACCTTTTCTCAAAGGTGCACTTGAACCTTATGCGCATATTGAATACCTTCCAGGGATCAAAATAACAAGGGAAAAAATAAAAAAAGCAGATGCGTTGCTTATCCGTACACGTACAAAATGCACTTCAGACCTTCTTGAAGGGACATCAGTAAAATTTATTGGTTCAGCTACAATAGGCTTTGATCATATAGACACAATCTTCTGCGAGAAAAACAGTATCAGATGGACTAACGCCCCTGGCTGCAATTCTTTTTCCGTTCAGCAATATATGATGGCAGCTCTTTTAAAGATCACCTGCGAATGTTTATTCAACCTGAAGGACAAGACAATCGGAATAATAGGAGTTGGCAATGTGGGAACAAAGGTCGGGAAATTCGCAAGACTTATGGGAATGAACGTCCTTCTTAATGACCCTCCACGTGAAAGGAGGGAGGGGAAAGAAGGATTTTCGGATTTCGATATCGTCATCACTGAATCTGACATTATTACAATGCATGTGCCGCTCACTTTCAAAGGCGAAGATGCAACTTACCATATAATAAATGATAATATACTCGAAAAAATGAAAAATGGTGTATGGTTTATAAATACCTCAAGGGGCGAAGTTGCAGATACTGATGCCATGAAAGCAGCTCTCCATTCCGGCAAACTCGCAGGTGCTGTATTCGACGTGTGGGAACATGAACCTGACATTGATATAGAATTAATGAGCCGTGCATTCATCGCAACTCCACATATCGCTGGCTACTCGGCCGACGGTAAGGCAAACGGCACCGCTATGATTGTCAACGCACTGGCAAAATTCTTTAACCTTCCAATTATAAACTGGTTCCCCGATGATATTCCTTTACCACTCAGACCACTGATAACTATCAATGCAAAGGACAAAAGTGAAATAGAAATAGTGAATGAAGCAGTATCACATACTTATAATATTTCTGAAGATGATAAAAGATTCAGATTAGCACCTTCAGATTTTGATAAACTCAGAGATGAATACCCTTTGCGACGGGAATCCCCGGCTTACACAGTAAAGCTTGAAAACAGTTATGAGAATGTGATAAAAGTACTTGAACAATTAAGATTCAGGGTAAGTTAACTTATTGATCATTAATACTCACTGTCGTTAAATTATTCCGAAAATATAATAATATAACCTTTTTATCTGACGTATTGATTCATAAATCATATAGCAAAAAGGCGAAAAATTTTCATCTGTTTGCCATGAAAATTTATTCTTCCGACATAATTATTGGCTAATTTTTTGTAAATTGCATACAAAAGATCAAATTGTAAAAATAAAATTTTATTTAATGAAGGCTCATCTATTGCTATTTTTATTGTATACAATTGTAATATTGATAATTAGCTCATGTGCACCTGTTTATGTCCCAAATGTTCTGAATGCTCCTATGCTGACTAACAAAAATGAAGTGCAGGCTGCTATACATGCTGGCGTTTCAGGCTTTGATCCTCAGATTGCATGGGCACCAACGAACCATTTAGGAGTAATGGTCAATGCAAGCTTCAGGAATTCAACAAGTGATTCTACTGACAACTACCATAAACATAAATTCTTTGAATTTGGAGCAGGTTATTATACAGCCTTCGGAGAAAGATTCAAATTTGAAACTTTCGGTGGAGCAGGATTTGGGAAAATATCCGCACTATATGAAAACGACTTGTGGATCTCCACCTCACAAGTAGATATTGTGAGATATTTTGTTCAGCCTACAGTCGGAGTAACTTCAAAAGCTATAGATTTTGGAGTCTCGACCAGACTTGCCTTGGTCAATATAAAACAGGAAGATGTAGGAACATCAGGCCTGATGTTGGAACCTGTAGCAACATTGAAACTTGGATGGGACTATTTAAAAATCGTTGGAAAGGTCGGTTTTTCAGCTCCAATGACTAAAGATATTAAATTTAAATACCAGCCTTTTCTCTTTTCAGTAGGCCTTCAGGGAAACTTCGGCAAGGTATTCCGATAAAAGAGGAAGGCGCCTGGCGGCGCCCTTTACCCTCATGTCAAACTAAAACCTGATTATGAAATCTGCCGGTTGGAAACAGAATTATAATTTATTATCAAATAGACGTAAAGTTAGGTATCATGTTGCATCAGGAGTGTTAAAATTATGTTAAATATTAAATGGGAAGATCTAACCATCTAATCAATAATTTTTTAGTTTTTCTATTAATATTTTTAATTTCATGAAAGCTAAGTCCATCAAAAATATAAGAGCAAATTTATGTGCTTGTTGCAGATGTTTAAAATAGTAAAATTTTATTTTAGCATACAACCCCTATCCTTATGAAAGCAATGATCTTAAAATCCCTGACAGATATTTCCCTGAACATAGAGCCTCTTGTACTATCGGACCTGCCAGAACCCAGGCCGTCTGATAATGAAGTGCTGATAAAAGTCACCGCATGCGGCGTTTGTCACACCGAACTCGATGAAATCGAAGGAAGGACACCGCCTCCCGAACTGCCGGTCATTCCAGGTCATCAGGTAATAGGCAGGGTTGTTGCTTCGGGGAGAAAAGTAAATAATCGTAAGCCTGGTGACAGAGTAGGCGTTGCATGGATATTCTCATCCTGCGGAAAATGTGATTATTGCCTCGCAGGTCTGGAAAATTTATGTCCTGAGTTCCGAGCTACAGGAAGAGATGCAAACGGAGGATATGCCGAATACATGACAGTCCCTGCAGCTTTTACATATATAATTCCCGACAACTTTACTGACGTCCAGGCAGCACCTCTGTTATGCGCCGGAGCAGTAGGTTACAGGTCGGTAAAACTTACAGCACTTAAGAACGGTCAGAACATCGGCCTCACAGGGTTCGGCGCTTCAGGTCATATCGTACTTAAAATTATCAAATATAAATACCCCGATACAGATATATTTGTTTTTGCGCGGAATGAAAGCGAACGCTCTTTTGCTCTCGATCTGGGCGCATCATGGGCAGGCGATACGACCGATAAGGCTCCTGAACTCCTCGATTCAATTATTGATACGACCCCTGTGTGGAAGCCTGTAGTCGAAGCTTTGAAAAATCTTAAACCGGCAGGCAGGCTTGTTATAAATGCGATAAGAAAAGAAGAGGCTGATAAGGATTATTTATTGAATATAGATTATCCCGACTGCCTCTGGATGGAAAAAGAAATAAAGAGTGTTGCAAATGTTACCAGAAGTGATGTTGAGGAGTTTCTCAAAATTGCTTCTGAAATACCTGTTATTCCGGAAGTTCAGGAATACAGGCTCGAAGAAGCAAATATAGCTCTTACCGAACTGAAAGAAAGAAAGATAAGAGGAGCTAAAGTGGTGGTCATTTAGCTTAAATATTAATCAGAGTCTTATTTCGTTTAAAGATTATTCTCTTTTCTACTATTATTTTTGGTTTTTACTATTTGCAGCCGCGTTCCTGATTCTTAGAATCGTATAATTCCACCCAGTATTTAGCATAATCACCCTTTTCAAACCAGGCATCGAATTCTATGGTAAATTGATCAGGGAGATAATCATTCTGCGGGTTCTGAACATAAGGAACTATGAATGCACCATCTTCACGGAAGTATATCACTTTCTGGTTATCGAAGACTGCATTTTCAACACCTCCGCCGCTTGCCAGGTCCCAGCGCGAAGGGAATTCGCCATTCTGCTCATTCTCCTGATTATCCTAAAAGAAAATTTTTTCGCCCGGCACGAAATCGTATTTAGCCCACAAGAGAACCGGCTGGCGATTGACCTTTGAAGAACTATCAACACCGGTTGAAGGCAATTTCTGAGATTCCCCTTTGTTTTCAACTTTCTGAGCGTCTTTACTCTCTGCTTTTTTTTTCTTTGTCATCCTTTTTTATAGCTGAGTCAATTTCTTCATCTACTTTGTCAAAAGCTTTATTTATTGCCTTATCCGTGCGTTTGTTTGCCCTCCTGTCGGCTTCCCGAGTTATCTTACCTTTAACGTCAACTTTTATCTGTGCATTCACATAAACGAATGGCACAAGTAAAAACAAAAGAAAAATTATTCGTTTCATTGTCAATCTTTTATAAAGGTTAATAATTTGAAATGCATGATTATTAAAAGCAGCATATAAAAACAATCAAATGGTATGAACCCCAGAGCAAGCTCTGGACTCAATTCCGCAGCAAGCTGCGGGGAATTAACCCCTAATGAGATTAAAAGAATAATATAGTAAAGTTATATAATAGTATGATTCAATACAAAAAAATTTGACCAACTGCATTTTAGATGGATGAACAGCATTAAATCAGAAGTAAAAAATGGAGGAGGAATGGTTCAGTGTAAAAGAAACAGAATAATATATAATCATATCAGTATATAAAGCTGCTCGTTAAATTAAAATTATGTAACTTTAAAGAGTAATGAAATTAATACCCATAAATGTGGAATGCCACTCAGGCTACAAGGCAGATGAATATCCTGAAATATTCATATATGAAGACAACAAATATGAAATCAAAGATATAACTGATCGCTGGTATCAGGGTGAATTAAATCCTGAATTTCCTACTGCCGATTATTTCAAAGTATTAACTATTGAAAGAAAAGAATTCATTCTCAGACATGAAAAGGAAAGCGATAAGTGGTATCTTTGTATTAAATAGCCTTCTGAAGGGCATCCCTGAATAATACGCTCCATTTCCGGAAAAGCTTCTGCTCATGTTCCGTCATCTTTCCAAAACCGGAAATGTAAAAATTAATGATAACGTCGGACTTACCCTGTTTTTTGAAAGAAAACTCAAGAGCAAGTCTGTTTTCTTTTTTCAAATTGGCAATATCCCCCAGTTTCGAATTCATAGGCGGAATAGTCCTGAAGGATTTCACATCGGCCAGTTTAAAAACGTATGTCTCCTTCTCCGACTTGCTCTCATCAACAAAAACTACCGTACCTGACGAGGAATCGAATCCAAGTGCCGATTCATTCCAGCAATCCGATTCAGTGAGTTTTATGCCTTTTATCGAAGCTTCTGTTTCGAGGTCTTTTAATAATTTTTTCTTTTTGTTTTTTCCCGACTGTGATAGAAGTAATACTGGCACAATGAAGAAAGATAGTATAAGTATACCTATAATTAAATTAGCTGTATCCATAATAAATTTTTTAAATTATAATTTGATTAAATGATATTTATAAGAATAATAAAGTCATAAAAATTATAAAACCATATTAATATTATAAAGTATCCTGAATTAGTAATGATTAAGTGTTTGAAATGATTATCCGGTCTGCTTCCGAATAAAGAGTCCGGAATAGACCAGACTTAATTTCTGCAATTAATCAAATCAAATGGTATGAACCCCAGAGCAAGCTCTGGACTCAATTCCGCAGCAAGCTGCGGGGAATTAACCCCTAATGAGATTAAAAATGCAGGTCAATATAGAATGGTTTATAGTAAAGGATTGATTACCAGAAGTAATCAAAAGGGAAGCTTATATCGGGAGGACTGAAAAGTTTTACTGTATAGAAAATCAGTTTAACGTTTCTGATGCTGATGTCGAGGTCTTTATCTGAAAAGGCAATTTTATGTGTGCTTCTCCAGAGGTATATTTTCGGAAAAAATATCTCTGTTTTCGGTACGTAATTTTTATTACTGCGCTCAGTATTAATATTATTAAGCAGAATAAAGTCACATGTTGCAACAGTATGATTATCAGGAAAATGTTCTTTTTTTTCCGAAAAATACTCTCTTACTGGCTGGAAATAAACAAGTTCTGTATTAATCAGGGTTATTAATACAAAGACCTGTACTATAAATAGCCGTCCATTGAAAATCATACCACAAAAGTATAGAATAAAATAATATAAGATTTTATCCAAAAAATAAATATGACACAAATATTGCGGTGACGATTCCGGCAAGATCGGCTAAAAGGCTGCATCCCACAGCATGGCGGGTATTCTTAATACTTACCGCGCCGAAATAAACTGCAATGATATAGAATGTTGTATCGGTTGAGCCCTGCATAGTACAGGCGAGTCTGCCTACGAATGAATCGGCGCCGTATGTAGTCATGGCATCAACCATCAATCCTCTTGCACCGCTTCCACTAAGAGGCTTCATTAAAGCTACCGGAAGAGCTTTTGTGAATTCGGTATCTACTCCAATCCAGCTAAAGAATGATGCTATTCCTGAAATCATCAAATCCATAGCTCCTGAAGCCCTGAAAATACCTACAGCAACAAGTATTGCTATAAGAAACGGTATGATTTTGACAGCAATGCCAAATCCTTCTTTAGCTCCTTCGATAAATGCCTCGTAAACATTTGCTTTTCGAATCATTGCAAGAACGATAAACAGTATAACAATTATTATAAGAGTAAAATTTGCTGCGAATGTGGAAACCGAGGTTATCTTTTCCTTCGAAATAGTGCTGAAATAAATTATTATGCCGGCGATTATTGCCGTTATTGCTCCGAGATATGTTAGAACAACCCTGTCGAGGAGGTTTATTTTCTGAACAGCCGCCACGCTTATCAGTCCAGTCAATGTAGAAGCAAAAGTTGATATCAGTATCGGGATGAAGACGTCGGCAGGATTTGCTGCGCCGAGTTGAAACCGATAAACAATAATAGTAACAGGGATGATGGTAAGTCCTGAAGCGTTAAGTACCATGAACATTATCTGTGCATCGGAAGCAGTATCTTTTTTGAGGTTTACTTCCTGCATCTCCTTCATTGCCTTGAGTCCGACAGGTGTTGCGGCATTATCGAGGCCCATCATGTTAGCCGCGATGTTCAATACCATCGAACCGTAAGCAGGATGGCCGGCAGGCAGACTGGGGAATAGTCTCGAAAAAAGAGGAGAGGTAAGTCTGGAAAGAATGTCAATCACTCCTCCTTTTTCTCCAACCTTCATAATGCCCATCCAGAGGGTGAGAACGCCGGTAAGTCCGAGCGATATTTCGAATCCTGTCTTTGCATTTGAAAAAGCCGCATTTACAAGCTCATTGAAGATGTCTATACGGCCTTCGAAGATTAGTTGCCCCAAAGCAAAAAGGAAACCGATAAGAAAAAATGCTATCCAGATATAATTCAGTGCCATCCTGAAAAATTACTGTCGGTAAAAATATAAATATTAAATACATTGAATATTTTTTCAGAATTATTTTTTATGAATATTAATTTTTTGTACTTGGATTAATTATAGATACATTTACGAGATAAAAATGAAATTTCATGGCACGGTTTTCAAGAATTAATGTTGTCCTGAAAATGCGGGAAACAGGGATAGTCCCGGTATTTTACAATAAAGATGCTGAAGTGTGCAGGTCTGTTATTAAGGCTTCATACGACGGAGGCATCAGAGTCTTTGAATTCACCAACAGAGGTGACTTTGCAAATGAGTTGTTCATCGAATTGAACAAATGGGCTGCAAAGGAAATACCTGAAATGATAATTGGAGCCGGTACAGTAGTTGACCCTGCAACAGCAGCAATCTATATACAGTCAGGTGCCAATTTCATTGTTTCACCTCTTCTTAACCAGGAGATGGCAAAGATATGCAATCGTCGAAAAATTCTTTGGGTGCCCGGTTGCGGATCTCTTTCAGAAATAAGTCAGGCCGAGGAACTTGGTGCCGAAATTGTAAAAATATTCCCTGGTTCTGCAATCGGCGGGCCCGATTTCGTGAAAGCAGTTAAAGGACCATGTCCATGGACAAGCATAATGCCTACAGGAGGAGTGGAACCCACAACTGAGAACCTTCGTGAATGGTTTGAGGCTGGTGTTACATGCGTTGGCATGGGATCTAACCTTATAACAAAAGAAATTATTCAGAAAAAAGACTGGCAGGGTCTCACAGAAAAAATTGCTGGTGCTCTCAAAATCGCCGGAATGTATATGAATAAATAAATCATAAGTAACCTGTAATAATTTACCACGTTCAGCGAAAAATTAATCTCTTAACTTTTTTGAATAATAGGATATCAAAATGACCTGGAAATATCATTCTTCAGGAGCCCTGTAAAGTTCAATATTCGAAATAACCGGACAGGCTTTTGATTCTTCGATCTTCAGTTGTATTATGGATGTTCTGATAACAGGAAATTTCCGGATAATCTTGTAGCCTACAGTTGTTCCTTCTATTACTTTGTTCCACCCGTTACCAGTCCATGCAAGTACGGAAAATTTTTTGATTCGCTGTCCGAGGGGAATATATTCCTGAATCAATATTCTGTTTACTTCGGTTTCGCAGCCAAGGTCAATAGTCAGTTCCGCACTTGTGACATTATCGTGTGGAGCCCAGTATGTTTCCGGGTCACCGTCGTTTATATGGGAAGCCACAAATTTTCTCCCACGTGTATCTGATGCGGTTATCTTTTTTCCTTTTGCCATTTCATTGGAAAATTCGAGGTCGAGCAACTTTTTGAATTCCAGGAGCGAGTTTACGTCATTTTCATGAATAAGGCCGCGATTGTCGGGTGGAACGTTGAGAATAAGGTTACAGTTTCTTCCGATCGAAGTGTAAAATATGTCCAGAAGTTTTTGTGGCGATTTCACCAGAGAATCTTCCCTTGCATGCCAGAACCATCCTGGCCGTATCGATACATCGGCTTCTGCCGGCACCCAGTAGTTGCCGTCCTCATGCCCCTGTCCAAGTATTTCTGCGAAAGGACCGCCCGGATACATTTCATCTTTTTTAAGAAGGCACCAGTTTGTAAGGCTTCCTATGCCTCTCTCATTTCCAACCCATCTTATATCCGGGCCTGCATCGCTGAATATTACGGCTCCGGGCTGAAGTTCTCTTACTATATTGATAGTATTAGGCCAATCGTAATATGTCCGGTTATCTATTCTTCGTGTTTCTCTTGCTCCTCCGTAATAACCTGTTCCGCCGTTTGCCCCGTCGAACCATACCTCGAATATATCGCCGTAATTTGTAAGCAACTCACGTAACTGGTTGCGGTAATATGTTAAATATTCAGGGGTTCCGTAAACGGAACTGTTGCGATCCCATGGAGAAAGATAAATTCCAAGCTTTAATCCATACTCATCACATGCCTGTCGGAGCTCTCTCAACAGGTCACCGTTTCCGTTTCGCCAGGGAGAATTCTTTACCGAATGTCCGGTATATTGCGATGGCCACAAGCAGAAGCCGTCGTGATGTTTTGCAGTAATTATGATTCCCTTCATGCCGGCATCCCTGGCTACTTTTGCCCATTGGCGGCAATCGAGCTCGGAGGGATTGAAAAGAGAAGGTGATTCATCGCCATATCCCCACTCCTTATCGGTGAAAGTGTTCATCGAAAAATGAATGAACATATAATAGCCAAGCTCATGCCATTTAATCTGACGCTCTGCAGGCAAAGGACCGTAAGGTTGTACAGGGTGGCTTGACGTACACTGGATAATAAAAACCGTTAAAAAAATCAAAAAAAGAGATTTCATCAATTCAGTTCTTTTATTCTTATATTCCTGAACCTCACTACAGATCCATGCCCAAGGAATCCAATATGTCCCGATTTGTTTTTCAGTCCGGGATGGTCTCTTTTGTCCATTGTTCCTTTTTCTATCGCCTCTGCAATATCGCCGTCAACAATAACGGTTCCGTTCAGTATCACTTTTATTGAAGTTCCCCTTGCATACACTTCCTCGTAATTCCATTCTCCAACAGGTTTCAGGTAACCTCTCTTTGCCGGAATGACTCCATAAACCGATCCATGGTATTGATAAGGTTCGAGGTTAGCATATACAGGAGCAGAGTCGTCGAGTATTTGCAGTTCCATACCTACATAAGCTGCATCGCCGGTTAAAGGAGCCCTTATACCAAGTCCATTGTTAGCAGCCGGAGTAAGCTGGAATTCAAATCTGAAAATAAAATCCGAATATTCTTTTTCAGTATAAAGATTTCCTCCTCCTTCCTCTCCGGGTTTGATTACAATATTTCCATCCTCAACCACATACGACACTTTATCTCCTATCCAGCCGTCGAGGTTTCTGCCATTAAAAAGCGACACAAATCCCTCAGCACGTTCTTCAGGCGTAAGATTATATAATTTCTCATTTATTTCCCTGATATAAATATCTCTGAAACCCAGGTCTGTACCGTGAGCCTGTAATTCGATCGGACCTTTTGGGAAAATAGGGATTGAACGATCCCAGTAGTTTTCCATTACTACATCATCAACTACCAGGATGCCGTTCAGCCAAACTGATACTTTTTCGCCTATCATAATAATCCTGAATGTATTCCACTCACCCACAGGGTTATCGGCAACTGTAAGAGGTTTTGACGGATTTTTTTGATTATTATACAGACCACCTGAACCTACCTGGGCACCAACTTCCACTCTCGATGTGTCCCATATCTGAACTTGGGGACATCCTCTCAGATAAATACCGCTATCACCTTTCTTTGTGATTCTCCAGTCAACAAGAAGTTCAAAATCGCCGTATTCCTTTACAGAACAGAGATTATCTCCCGAACCGTTAAACCATATACAGCCATCTTTCACGCTCCAGTTTTCAAGCATTTTTTTATTTGCTTCAGCCTGTCGCTTTGCCAGCTCAGCCGGAGACATCTTAGCTCTTGTAATAGGATTGCCGACAAGTCCCTGCCAGCCTGTAAGGTCTTTCCCATTGAACATTGAAACAAATCCTTCATCGGGAGGCATCGAGTCGAGGTACTTACGTATTAATTCACGTTCATAATCAACTTCAGGTCCGCTCAGCTTTGTAATCACTTTTCCTAGAATTTCTCGCACGTTGGTTCCGTACATACCTGTTTTTGAATCGGCCGTAGGCAATGCAATATACATGGCTGCACGGGCGGCTGTGGCACTCGTTTCCGGATCGTCAAGATAACGAGCAACGAAAAACAGTGCCTGATAAGTCCTTATCTTCCCCATCTCTGCAATTATCATATTCTTTCTCTCGGCAGAGTTTGCATAAGGCATGATTTTTCTGTAAAGCAATAACCTCTGTTCATCAGTTACTGGCGCAGACCTTACAATTCTCACATAGGCATTGAAGGCCGGACCCTCAAATGTCTTGTTTCCTGAAGCGCATATTTCAAAAAGAGCCGAGGCAGCAGAATAATCTTTCCATGAGGTAATTGCTTTGAAACAGATATCTCTTAATTCAGGGGATCCGTTTTCAAATTCATTGAGAACATATTCAAGTGCTTTCCTGCCACCAATGTTGGCCAGAACAGGAATTAACTTCTCCTTGTTGGCTTTGATCAGAGGCGACTGAAGTATAGCATCCGACCTCTTTTCAGGATCGCTAATTTTGTTAGCGGCATTTGAAAGTGCAATCTGAAGGTCGGCAATATAAACAGGGTTGCTGTTTTGTGATATTAGCTCAATTATTATTTCCTGGTCGGAAGGCGATACGAGTTCAGGTAAAGCCTTATATGCTGCGGTTATTAAATATTCCACATCTGAAAAAATATATGGAAGCACAGTCTGAAAATAATCGCTTTGTTTACTCCATGCCAGTATTTCGATTACTGTTTTCTTAGCCTGTGGAGGCCCTTCTTTAAGGACAGGAAGTAAAATCGGCAAATCCTTGCTTCCGGTAATAGTCATCAGCGCATTCTTCGCTATCTCCTGGTCATTTTCTTCAGTATGCTTCATCATATATGAAGTTATATCCTTAATAGCTTCCTTACCTTTAAATACAACAATAGCATTCACCGCTTCTTTCCTCACTTCAAAAATTGGATTGTCGAGCGAAGATGTGATAAGAGGCAAAGCTTTTATATTCTTTCTTTCGGTAAGCATAGCTATAATTTCAGGCTTTGAATAATCTGGAGCTTTATAGAAAAATTCCATCCATTTTGATGTAATCTCTTCCCCGGGAAGTTTTGATGCAAGCCTCATTGCAGTATTCCTATAACTTTTGTCGGTATGACGGGCGGCTTCGATAAGATAGGGCATTGCGTCTTTGCCTTTGTATTTCACTATTGTCTCAAGAGCACCAGCTTTAAACTGTATATTAGTTTTCTGATTACAATTCGAAATTATAGTATTACATATCTTTGTCATACCCTTAATATCGCCTTTTTCTGCAATTCTATCAGCATAGGTGAGGTACGCCGATGTAGCACCGGAATATTCCCAGCTATATTTCACTTCTTTTGCTGCTTTTTGAAGTATTTTGAGTGCTTCAGGGCTTCCGCTTTGAGCCAGGGCTTTTAATGCTGCAGCTCTAACGGTTAATTCTTTCGACTGCGACCATAAGATAAACTGAGGCAATGCAAGGTCTGATTTAAGCGCGGCCACTTCATTCATTGCCTGTGCGGCGCATGGGAAAGTTGTATCTTCAAGAGCTTCAGAAAGGATTCTTTCAGCATTCTCACCGCCTGCAGAAACGATAACTCCTATAGCCGGGGAACAGAGGCTTCCGTCTTTAAGAAGTTCTTTTGCCGCTTCAGCAGAAGCTATGCCGCCCATAGTTTGTAATTGCTTAAGAAAAAAATACTTAACGTTATTGTCTTTTGCCGATTTTACATAGCTGATACATATTTTTTCCCATGCTGCTTTTTCATTATCTTTCCCTTTTCCAGACAGGAAGCGCGAAAAACTTTCGACAGCAAATCTAGGCTGCACATCATCTCCGGTTCCGGGAGGTACAATCTTATTGCATATAAGTTTCAACCCGGTATCTCCAAGTGCAAGCATATCGTTCATGAGCTTTTCAGTTGTTGAAGGGTCTTTCGCAGGCATAAGCGCAAGAAGATCCGCAACTTTTGTCTCGAGAGTTCTTAAATCCTGGGCGTAAATAGAAAAAGCCATCGGGATAAGAAGCATAATCAACACACTCTTTTTTATATATCTCATTTCTTTTCCTTTTTAAAAATTAAATAGTCCACGGTTGGCGCATAGGCTGATTGATAAGCCTGTTGGCGCCTTCATCATCAATAAATATCTGACGGTCAGGGTCATATTTTAAATTACGTCCAAGTCTTAGTGCAATAACACCGAGGTTGATCAATGTACACGACCTGTGGCCGTTCACCTCGTTAAGAGCGAATTTTTTTCTTGAGAGAACCGATTCTGTAAAAGAAGTTATTTGTGGTTGAGGATCGGGCAGACTATTAACAAGTTTCTCAAAATCAGGTATGTCAGACTTAAAGCCACGATAAATTTTTCCGTAAGGTCCTTCTATATATGCGGCGTCTTTATCGCGGTTTTCTCCGTCGAGAATGATTTTACAACCGTCGGAGTAAGTATATGTAATTCTTCTCCATGAGCCGACAGCGTCCCAGTGTTGTTGGGGAGCATCTATTTCGATATATATCGGTGAAGTATCATCTTTCCCAAGTAAGTATTGGACAGGGTCGAGATAATGCTGACCCATATCGCCGAGGCCTCCGCCGTCATAATCCCAATAGCCCCTAAATTTGGAATGAACACGTTCAGGGTTATATGGTTTCCATGGTGCCGGTCCAAGCCAGAAGTCATAATCGAGTTCGGGCGGAACAGGTTCAGGCTTCAGATTATATAAGCCCGACCAGTAGAATTTCCAGTCGAATCCTGTTATTCCGCTTACAGTTACCTTGAGAGGCCAGCCAAGAACGCCGCTTTCCACAACCTTTTTGATTGGTTTCACAGTAGTTCCCATGCCGTAAAACTGGTCTTTGAACCTGAACCATGTATTTAGCCTGAACATCCTGCTATATTTATTTACAGCTTCAACTACTTTAATACCTTCACCTATTGTACGGGTCATGGGTTTTTCACACCAGATATCTTTTCCTGCTTCAGCGGCCATTTTCGATATTATTCCATGCCAATGAGGTGGAGTGGCAATATGCACCACGTCAATATCGGGTCGGGCGAGAAGTTCCCTGAAGTCGTGATAAGCCGCGACATTCCCTTTAGCAAGTGCGACCGCCTCTTCAAGGTGTTTTCTGTCAACGTCGCATACAGCGAGAAGCCTTGTGCCCTCATAGTTGAAATGGCCTTTGCCCATGCCTCCTACTCCTATTATTCCCTTTGTAAGCTGATCACTTGGAGGAGTATATCCTTTGCCACCCAGCACTCGGCGTGGAACAATAGTAAAAGCAAGCACTGCAGCACCGGTCTTTTTCAAAAAACTTCGTCTTGTACTTGTAATCTTCATAGAAAAGTGATTTAAAATATATTTAACAGGTTTATCAAGTTACATAAGCGGTAGAGCATGTTGAACGGCTTTCCAGAAATGGTCGTTGAAAAGGTAGGCACTACCCAGAAGAGCTGCATCTTCTTTAAGTTCGGAGATTTTAACCGCTCCATTCCATCCTTCTTTTTTCAGTCTTTCTGTAAAAACACTTTCGAAAAGATTAAAGGCGTTTGCTATATTGCCCCCAATTACTAGAACTTCGGCACCGAATTTTTTGAGCCATGGAGCAAGGAAACCTGCGAGGTCGTTACCAAACTTCAGAAACAAATTTTTCACTGCCGGATCTTTTTCAGCCAGCTCGGCCAGTTCTTTGACGCCTTCTATTTCCTTACCAGTAAGTTCTTTATAGTTTTTCAAAAACCAACGTGTCGAAAAATAGTCGTCAGCAATGCTTTCACCATAAGGAAGATGATAAACGCATCCTATGCGGGGTACATCAGGACCATCAACAACAGGAATACCGTCTTTGATAAATGCCGAGCCAAGACCGGTACCAAGTGTTATGCACATTGATTTATTATAATTTTTCGCCATGCCTGCCCATGCCTCTCCCACAGCAAAAGCCGATGCATCATTAATAAATCTAATTTTGAAATAATCAGGTGCTCCGATGCTGCTTACAATAGCATCGGCTATATTAAATCCATAAAGTTTTTCATATTTCGATACACCTTTTATATAACTTATGCCATTGACGTAATCGAAAGGGCCAGGCATAGCGAAGCCGATGCCTCTTAAATCATCAAATCCGACATGGCGTATCACATCGGAAAGACATTCAGACCATGTATTTATTATTTCATAAGCCTGTGCCTGATTATTTACACGGCGTTCCGAAAGAGTGTTTTTCAGTACCTTACCTGATAAAAGGTCAACAGCGGCACAGGTGATATGGCTTCCGCCTATATCAGCACCTATTGCATATTTTTGCTTCATAGATTATTAAATAGATTATTAAATTTAAACTTCATATTTTTTACTTAATATAACCTGCCTGAAAGTATTTAAAATTGTTTATAATTCAAAATAAGGGATTAAAAAATAAATGATTTCGTTTAACATTAAATTATAAATGAATTTTTCACGTTACAAGTAGAATATATCATCCCTTTATGACCGCCAGCGGTGATAATCCGGTTACTATTTCAACCAGGTCGGACTGTTGAGCCATAACAATATCTATATTCTTATATGCGGAAGGTGCCTCCTCGAGGTCGTTACGTGTGCGAATGGAATGAAGTATATCAAGCTTCTCAAGCCTTCGTATTTCCTCTTCAAGGTTTAACGTCCTTATTGCCTGGTTTCTTCCCATCACCCGGCCGGCACCATGAGAACAGCTTTCAAAACTTTCCGGATTACCTTTTCCTTTTACAATAAAACTACGCGTGCCCTGCGAACCAGGTATAATGCCTGTAAGTCCCTTAGAAGCTTTTGTGGCGCCTTTTCTGTGGATCACAAGCTCTTTGCCGAAATGGTTTTCAATTGCAGCATAGTTATGGGCAATATTGATTATTTCCCCGTATGAAAATTTCGTTCCGTAAATATCGTCAAAGATTTCAATTATCCTCTCCATCATAAGATAACGGTTGCACATGGCAAAATCAATGCAGTATTGCATCTCTTTGAAGTAATTCTGTCCTGTTAGGGAATCAAGCGGCAGCCAAGCCAATTCGGTCTTTGGCCCATAATCTTCTCCTTTTTCCCTGTTTATGTCTATTGCCCTTCTGTTGTAGTAATCGGCGACTTGTTTACCAATATTCCTGCTTCCGGAATGCACCATTATCCATATAGAATTATCATCGCCTTTCTGAATTTCAATAAAATGGTTTCCGCCGCCAAGAGTTCCGACCTGACACAAAGCACTGTCATATTCTCTCGAAACAACGGGCAGTTCGAAGGGATCGAAACCAAGCTTATCAGGGTCAGGCATCCTGTTGTCGCCCTGTGACCTTTTATGATGTTTAAATCCGAGAGGGATAATCCCCCTTATCCTTTCCATTATTTTTCTAAGGTCGTTTTTATTTATGTCAGCAAGGCTGGTTTTTACAGCCGACATGCCGCAGCCGATGTCAACTCCGACAGCATTTGGTATTATCACTCCGTCGGTTGCAAGAACACCTCCGATAGGCATACCGAAGCCCTCATGACAGTCAGGCATTATAGCAATATGTTGCCTTGCATAAGGATGCATTGCCAGATTCAAAATCTGTCTGTAAGCTCCATGTTCCACATCATCGGTCCACAACTTAACCTCAAGCCCTCCTGTTTCAAGGCTCTTTACCATTTAAAGAATAGTTTTGATTACAAATTTAACTATTTTGCAACTGAAGTCGTATGGTTAACATGCCCTGCAGTTGCAAAAGCTGATATTAGGAATAAGTTTTACGAAGCATCCCATAACCAATCGGGATAAATACATATAAAGTCTTGCCAAAAGACTTTCAGAACATATTAAAACTTTAAAAAATGGCCGGATAATTAAATCTAATGGTGAACCAGCATCTTTTCAACTTTTTTTTCATACATAAAAGTAATTAAATCAGCTATCTCCTGTATCGAAAAAGAGCTACGATTTAAAATTCCGTCAAAAAGATAATCTATAGTTGTCAGCTTCTTATCGAGAAAAGTCTGGATGAGATTAAATCTTTTCTCGTCAGTATCAACAACATATTCTTCTGCAGTTTCGATATCCATATTCTTTTTTTTCATAACGTTCTCTACTCTCCAGTAGAAAGGAGCAACAAGCCGTATATGAAGGGCGGTGGGGATATCTTTAGCTATTGCAACACTGGCTCTTCCGACAAATACAATATATCCTTCCTTGCACATTGAAAGAACAACATCTTTGATGGCTTTCTTTACTCTTAAGTCACTGACAAAATTTCCCGAAAAAGCCATTATCATTTCAGAAATATCAGATAGTTCAAGGCCTTTATAGAAATTTTCGATACGGCTCGGATCGGCATTGATCTCATCGGCAATCTTATATATTATATCCTTATCCACCCATTTCCATTTTGTGGTTGAATATTTCCGGTTGAGATTATCAACGATAGTTGCGGCTACTTCGCGGCCGTCACACCCGGTCTGCCTTGATATTGTAATTACAGGACCGTCTTGCGTTGTGGGCCTGTTTATGACAGACTCCCTGTAACGCTGGTCGAAATAATCAAAAATCTTTTTCATAGATCAGGTTTATTAAAATTACCTAAAAATTTCCTATTCAGTAGTCCAACAAAATCAACTACTTTCTCCTTACAAACAACTGCTTCCGTGCAGTATAGCATTTAAATTTCTCCATCAAAGAGATGCAAAAACAATTTTTTTAATTTACGAAAAAAAATCCAAATAATGAAATTTATTTTATTTCAATCAGTAATTATAAAATTATAAAAATGGCTTAATTTTTGTAAATTGAAAGCCGGAAATGAAAGCTCAAAGAATATATATTGTCATAATGATTTTTGCATCAGTGCTCTTCGGATGCAAAAAAGGTTATATTGTCAGCGAAGGACAAAAAATTTTTTTCCAGTACGATTACATTAATTATAACAATAAATTTCAACATTACGGTATTATTATTGACAATGAAGGAAATATACTGGCTTACAACAATCCGGAAAAATGGAATTTTCCTGGAAATGATAATGTGCTTAGCAGTTCTGAAGTAGAGGAAAATCTATTATTTTGTGTTCATACCGGCAGACAGATACCCAAAAAAGAACTGCAGAAATATGTTAATTTCATTGATAATATTTCAGCAAGCAAAATCTCCTCTCCGAGATTAAAGAGTACCAACATTGGGTCTCATATTTATTATTGTTTCCAGTATTCCGAAACTAACGATGATTATAAAGCGGTGATTATTAAACAGGAAGGTGATATTGAATGTGAAAACCTCAATTTCTACTCGAAAAAGGTTGTCGAATGGATAAAGAATATTCAGGGTATATCACGTAAATAATGTTTTAGCACTGGAAGGTTATTAACAGTAAAGGAATAAAAGGCTTACTGCTTAAGATTGTGAAATAACTCGAGTAAAAAATCCATGTTATCTGCTGTAATATAATGCATTTCACCTCCCATTCTCGAAAAAGTTTTGTTATATCTCATGTAATATGCCGGATCTGATACCGGCGGTTCACCATTTTCTTTCCAGTTCCAGTTGCTTTCAACCAGATCCACAACAACAATAAAATGATTATCAATGTGATTATTTTGTTGAATAGCAATGTTTTGTGCCATTGAGAGTGCTTTTTCAAAAATCATCGGCGACATGATTGCCGAACCTATCGAGAGGTAAACTCCCTCATCAATATTACTTACGCTGTACACGTAACGCAAGAAGTCTGTTAATGCTGTCCGGCCCAACGCGCCTCCATGATTGAAAGGGTGAGTGTAAATTATATCGTGGCCGAACATAGGATGAATGGTAAATGGAATATTCAATTCGTAAGCTGCACATTGTACAGAATATTTTTTCCATCGGTGAGGAATTTTAATGAATCCCGGATTAAGATTTTCCCTTCTTATAACTCCGAGAAGATCAATAGCCGCAGCAGCTTTATTGCAATCTGAAGCAATTAGTTTTCGTGCTTCGTCTTCAAGGCGGTCAGGTTCAGGAATTTCGAGTCCATCATTCAGAATCATCCTGCCAACCGCTTCACCATATCCCAGTCCAAGATATGCACCTGTAATGAGTGCAAGATTTATATATTTTCCAGTCTCATCCCAGATGCCGAATTGCCCTTTTCCGACATTCTCGCGGACGTCTTCACTTGTTTCACCTAAATACGCGAATTCCCAGTCGTGAATACTTCCGGCTCCGTTTCCGGCCAGATGTGTGACCCAATCGTTTTTCATCAGTTCAATCATCACAGGAGCAAGCCCATTTTTTATTAAATGGGCTCCGAAAGCAATAATTACAGGTTTTTCTTTATCCCTGGCTTCTCTGATTTTGCAGGCTGTCTTATATATGAACTCTTTAGTTTCTTTATTTAATCCTGTTGGTTTACACGAAGGTTCGATATGGCATTTTTCAATCGAAAGCTTATTCTTCCGTTCCGACAATTTTTTAATCAAAAGTTTTCTTCTGTCAAATTCCTGATAGCCCATTTAACTAATATTTAAAAGTTTAAGCAATTGTTCAGCCTGAGTAAAATCAGGTATAAGAAAATCAGCACCTGCCTTAATAAGACGTGTGCGTTTTACCTCATTAAGTCCGAAGCGCCTCAATTCGTTGCTTGCCACTCCAACAGTTATACCGCCTCGCTTATGTGTTTCCCTTATTTCAACCGGACCATCCCCAAATGTTAAAATCATCCCTGCTTCTTTTTCTCCAATCATATCAAGAATACGGTCAAGCACAATCTTTTTGGCTTCCTTGTTTAAATCTCCGACTGCACCGAAAATACGTCCCTCAAACAGATATGCATAGCCAAGTACCTCAGCTTCGTTGATAACATCCTGCACATCAGTACCTGATGTAAGATAAAGTTTTATGCCTTTGTCATACAATATTTTCAAAAACGATAAACTGTTTTTTATGGTTAAATCTTCAACCGCAAGCTCTCCTTTTTTGAGTTTTTCTTCGCGTTTCTTCACCATTTTGATCAGCTCGCGGTTATATATTTCTTTGTATTTGAATTCATCGAGAATTTTATCTTCAGAAATAACCCCGAATTCCCTGATAATTGAGAGGAGCATTTTCATCTGGGCAAGTGTCTGAATGCCCGTAGTCTGGTCAATAAACTCCCTGACCCGTTTTTTCACCTTGTTATAAAGCGATTCATCCGCACTAAAGTACTTGTCGCCGAGAATTGCCTTTTCCATCATCGGCGCCATAATGAGTTCCCATCCCTCTCTCAGGGTTGATATTGTTCCGTCGTTATCGAATATTGCATATTTAATTTTATTATTTTTTGGTAGAGGATTGATTATCTCAATTTCAGATTCCTGATAATATTTTGCCATCCTTATATTTTCAGCCAGATCCGGATTATATATGAAATCAGGATCTTTGGCTATATTTAAGATTTCTTCGGGAGATGCTGTTCCTGTCTGAAAAAGTTTCTGAATTGTAACACCTGCCACGTAATTCCCCAGTTCCGCCGCAATATTTACAGGGTATCGTGCTGCCAGGGCGGAAGCCACACCTGCAAGGTAGCTATCGCCTGCACCTACAGGATCAATTTTCGAAAGGATGAGCAGACCTGGAATTTCGTAAATACCTTTTTCATCAATAACAACCGAACCTTTGCTTCCGCAGGTAATGAAAACCGGCTTGCCGTATTTTCCGTAAAGTATTTTCGCTGCATTCTTCACTTCAGAAACAGAGACAGGTTCATCTGTTCCCTTTTTGTATCCGCACAGCCGCAGGGCTTCGACATCATTCATCTTTCTGTAAGCTCCATGATATGAATCGCTGTATTGACGACTATCAGCAATAAAAATCTTTTCCGGAAATTTTTTGATAACCTCGGTTAATTTCTCTCTGAAATATTCGGTATTGATGCCTGAATAAACCTGCTGATTAAGAATTATAAGGTCGATATTATCCATAGATTTAATAAGGTTCTCTATCAACCTGTCGGCTGTTTTGGGGGAGAGCCTGTTAAAGTTGCCGAAGTCTATTCGGTTTTGTTCCTTATCTTCTATATGTGGTTTTATATAAACATGTGTAGCCCAGTTTTTTTCCTGAGCAATAATGTTTTGTGTATTTATGCCTTTTTCATCGAGTATTCTCTTCAACTCGAAACCGAAAGGATCGGTTCCGACAACACCGAATGAGAGTATTTCTTTTACTTCCATTGCGGCAAGATTGTTTGCAACATTTCCTGCACCGCCGGGAGAATATGCCTGTTTTTCGACAGGCCTGGTAGGCAGGCCGGTTTCGACAGATATTTCACTTTTCGATTCATTGATAAACCAGTATGCATCAAGGCAGAAGTCGCCAACAATGGCAATCCGCACATTTTTAATGGATTGAATTATTTCTTCAAGAACGCTGAATTTCATAGAAGTGGAATTAAATATATATTATGGAAATATCCTTATAAGTTTTTCACTTGGTTTAAAAATATTGTAATTCATATTGCACAAAAATATTAATATTTAGAATTATCTGCAATAAATAATGGATAACTCTGAATAAAATTTTTAATATTCATTATTTGGAAATTGAAAAATTGTTTACATTTAAGCGCTTCAATGAAAAATATTATATAAATGTAAAAAATAATTTAAACTACTTATGGCCATAAAGAATATTATAGATCAAATTATTATCCAATTTCGTAATAACATTCTAAATGGAGATATACCTTTCGGTGCAATACTACCAACAGAAGAAGAACTCGCAAAGAAATTTAATATTTCTCGGCCTACTATTGCAAAAGTATATAATTCATTACAAAATGAGGGCTTGGTAAAGAAAAAAATAGGATTTGGTACAACAGTAGTCTTTAATAAAGACAAAAAAAAATATATTTTCGGATTGCTCTTACCTGGATCTGGTGAATCTGAAATATTCAGCGAAATTAGTGATCACATACTTGAACTTTCAAAACAAAAGGACATAACTTGTTTATGGGAAGGGACTATTGCAAATAATGCTGAAATGAGACAGGATTTAATTATGAAAAATATTCAACATTATATTGACAATAAAGTCGATCTTGTCATTTTCTCTCCTTTGGAGAGAACATCTAGATCAAATTTTTTAAATGAAAAAATTTGTAAGATGCTGGATGAAGAATCTATACCTTTAATTCTGATTGACAGGGATATTTTTCCTTTTCCAAAAAGGAGCAAGTATGACATAATTGGGATTGACAATTTCCGTGCAGGTTATCTAATGACAGACCATCTTATAAAATCTGGCTGTGAGAATATATATTTTTTTTATAGAAAAGATTCAGCATTTAGTGTAAACCTTCGCCTATTAGGCTGTAGAACTGCATGTTTTGATTCTGGAATCAATTTCAATCCTGATAATGCCATTTGTGGTGAGCCTTCAGATATTCAATTAGTTAAAAAAATTAAAATTTTTAATAAAAAAACCGGTGTGCTTTGTGCAAATGATTCGACAGCCGCAATGCTGATGACTACTATAAATAGAATTGGTTTTAAAATATCGAAAGATTTGTTAATTGCTGGATTTGATGATATGAAATATGCAAAGAATTTACAGATTCCACTTACAACTTATAGACAACCACTTTGCGAGATCGCTATGTGTTGTTTTAATGTAGGATTAAACAAATTGTTGAATCCTCAGATGGCTGCGTGTACTTACAATTTTGAAGGAAAAATAATTATTCGTGAATCAAGTAAATTTACTTGACATTTAGTATATCCTTAAAGATTCGAAAAATATTTGCTAATAATACGCTAATTAAGAATTCTTAAACGTTTATAATAGTAACTTGTATCTAAGTTGCATATTTTTTATGTTTTTTGAAATACATAACATATTACATAACAAAAAATTAAAGGAGACACACGTATGCATATAATTGGAATAGATTTGGGAACGAGTAAGATATGTGGGGTTGCTTATGACATTGACCGAAATCAAATTGCTTATGCTAACAGATTAAATGATTCAACAATTACAACATTTAATAATTGGGAAAAAATACAGAATCCACAAAGAATTTATGAATTAGTTGAGCAAATCCTTTCTGAATTTACAAGTAAATTTCAAGATATAATTGGGATAGGGATTACTGGTCAAATGCACGGGATTTTATATGTTGATGATAATGGCGAACCTTTAAGTCCTTTGTATACTTGGCAGGATGGACGAGGCAATCTAATTTATCATGATGGACAAACTTATGCAAGTTTTCTTTCAAGTAAAACTAAATATATGATGGCAAGTGGCTACGGGATAGTCACACATTTTTACAATATTAAAAACAACTTGGTTCCTGAAAAGGCAAAGAAAATCTGTACGATAATGGACTTTGTTTCGATGAAGCTTTCAGAAAACAAAATTCCTATAAGTGATTCTACTAATTTAGCAAGTCTAGGTTTTTTTGATATTGCAAATCTGAAATTTGATGATGAGAAATTAATAAGATGTGGAATAAACCCATCCATTCTTCCAGAAATATCGAGGGCAGATGAAAAGATCGGATATTTTAGAGGCTCCATACCAGTTTTTACTGCGATTGGTGACAACCAAGCAAGCTTTCTTGGTTCGATTAGTGATTTAAAAAAATCAATATTAATAAATATCGGAACGTCAGGGCAGATTTCTGCTTTTTACGAAGAATTTATTAAAGTTGATAATCTAGAACTAGATATTAGACCTTTCCCAGGAGGTGGATTCATTCTTGTAGGTGCATCACTTTGCGGCGGCAACTCATTAAATATTTTAAAGGGACTTTTTGAAGATACGTTGCAAACTTTCTGTGGGTGTGGCTTAAAAACTGATATATTTTTTTCAATAGCAAACTCAATAAACCTTTCTAGCTTTCCAGAAGAAAATCGTCTTTACGTTAAAACATTATTTGAAGGATCAAGAAATAACCCTAAAGAACGAGGCTCGATCCAAAATATTTCTAGTAATAATCTTTCAGTCAGAAATTTAATTGTTGGATTTTTTGAAGGCATATGTAATGAATTACTAAGATTTTATAATCAAATGCCTGATCAGATAAAGAAACGCAATTCCATTACTGTTGGATCGGGAAATGCAATAAGACGCAACAACCTTCTTTGTAAAATTTTAGAGAAAAAATTCAATTGTAAGCTATCTATTCCTGTACATAGGGAGGAGGCAGCTTTTGGGGCATGCCTTAATGCTATTGTTGGAAGTAAGTTATTTAGTAATTATACAGAGGTGGGTAGTTTAATAAGTTATTTATGATATAAAAATATTGGCATTAACCAAACTAACCACTAGGGGTTACTACAACAAACTCTACAAATGTATAATACGAGATATTTCCCCTATTTGAATAATAATTCATTTATCCTACCTGCTTTAAGTTCAATTTTCCCGTCAACCACATAAAATGAAATTTTATTGAAAGGATTTTCAGTCCAATAATTTTCAGTGAGTACTAGTTTACCCTTTTCAGCATAAAACTCTGCAGTATTGTTTGTTAAAACAATATGAAAGTCAATTGTTGAATCAGAATGATTGAAAGGGATTTTAAGTAGGCTATTTGTGTGGTCTAAGGAAGATGATATTAATCCAGATTTGTCAATGAAATAGAACCTAAAAGATGTATCATATCCAAAAGTCATATACTCATCCTTTTTGTTCCAAAAACGAATTCCAAATTGTGATGGAAAATTCCATCTATTAATTTCTATTGTGTTAAAACTTAGTATTATTTCTACTGGTGTAGTTATATAATAAATAGGTATACTAATAAAATTGTCTGAAATTACAGACCTTATAATTTCTGTTTCTTTGCAATGAAATTGTTCAAGTTCCATGACTGGCGATTGGTTTAAAACCAAATTTTGTCCATCAAAATCTATGCTTAGCTGACGGGGAATAGCAAATGATGAAATCATTATTCTATTTTTTCTTAAATATCTTTTTGACACAGTATTCATCCATATAAGATCCAGTTTTCTTTCATCTGGTAATTCACAAATGAGACTATTTGATATATTATTTCCATAGTCAAGCAGATAAGGCATTTGAGATTGTTTAGTAAAAGTATGTCCATTAAATGTTCCAGTATAATAAATTGTCCCTTCTGATTGTTCTCCAGAAGATGTTGATTTGAAATCAAGTAAAATTCCCCAATGTATCTCATCACTAAGTGAAACAAGCGAAGCCTTTTCCCAAATTAGTTCCTCGGAATAAAAATCTGGATCAAATGAACTTTCATAGTTCCAATAATAAAGGTTTGTTGAAGAATAAAAATAAATTTTATTTGCAACAATTAGACTCATTATCCATAGTCTTGTAGGTCTATATTGTACAATGCTGGGGTCCTGTGGATTTTCAATTAAAGGGGTGGGGAAATTAGTAACCTTATTTGAAATATTCCAAGTTTTGCCATTATCTATGCTCCATGTAAGAATAGGAACTTTTTTAATACTCTTTTCTGTTGCAGAAAAAGTTTCAATTGAAGAAATAAATATGCCTATCATAACAGGATTTTCAATACTTCCTAACCCTGTAACATTTGCTACATCAGTAATAATACATCCATGATAACTATTACCTTTATTCATATTAACAACTTCACCCTTTGTCCAAGTAATCAAATTATCACTTACAGAATGCAGAATGATATTTCCATTATCTACTCGCTTTTTTACAGGAATTGAATAGTATATATGGTATAATCCATTATTATAAAGCATTGCAACTGGTTCAGCTTTACCCGAAGTATTAATATTGAAATATGCAATATTTCTATTTGTTGCAAAAGACCTATTATTATTTAAATGCTTACAATTAAAGACTAATACAACAAGAAGTAAAAATATTATAAATCGCTTCATATTATTTTTTAAAATTATTGTTCAATTTTGATTCAAAAATATAAAAAAAATTAATAATAAATTTGCAAAGTAAATTTATTTGTATAACTTAGAAGCTATTAAATTATATAATGTAAATCAAATGTAAAAAAGAAAATTAAATTAATTCAATCATTAACAATTTAACTTAAACTAATTGAATATGAGAAAGACTTGCAGTTCACATCAAAAAGTCCTAAGAATATTATTAGGACTTTTAATTGCTTTTTGTTTCCCTTATTTTGTACAAGGTCAAAATTTGGAAATTAAAGGCAAAGTATTGGATGCCTCCACAAATGAAGCAATCCCGGGTGCTTCAGTTATTCTGAAGGGAACTAATGTCGGGACACTTACAGATTTAAATGGAGAATTTACGATTTCGGTTCCAATAGGCTCAACACTAGTTGTTTCATTCGTAGGAATGAGTAAGCAGGAAATAAAGGTAACAAATACAAATTTTCTTACAATTAACCTAGAAACTGAAGTATTGGAATTGAATGAAGTCGTTGTAACTGGTTATTCAACTCAAAGAAAAGCCGACTTAACAGGTTCTGTTTCTGTTATTGGTGTAGATCGCATTGCTTCAAGTACATCTGGAAGCGCTATGCGTGCAATACAGAGCAAAGTTCCAGGAATGTTAGTGACTTATAATGGATCACCAACACCAAATTCTACAATAAGGATACGAGGAGAAGGTACTCTGAATAATAATGATCCACTTTATATAGTTGATGGCATTCCTACAACTAGATCTATGGGGGAACTTTCCACGCTTGATATTGAATCTATCCAAGTACTGAAGGATGCCTCTTCTGCTTCAATTTTTGGGTCACGTGCAGCGAATGGCGTTATTATTATAACAACACGCAAAGCTAAGCTTGGGACTTCAATTGACTTTAAAGCATCTTATACCCTTGTAAGTAGTGCAAAGCCTTATGATCTTATGAATACAAAGGAGCGTGGAATTGCACAGTTTTGGGCTATAATGAATGATAATCCAAATGCAGATCCGAACCTTATTGGAATTGGCCAGCTTTATATTTATACTTATCATAAAGATGCAAGTGGAAATTTGGTTCTTGATGATGTTTCATGGAAAGAATATATTGACCCTGAGAAAACAATGAAAGCAGCTGATACAGACTGGCAGAAAGAAATTCTTAGAACAGGGCAAGTGCAACAATACAATTTGACTTTATCTTCAGGGAATGATAAAGCACATTCTGTTTTTTCGGCTGATTATTATGATAATCAAGGGACAATTAAAGGAAGTTTTTTTAATCGTCTAAGTGGTAGGCTTAATAGTGATTATTCCTGGCTTGAGGGAAAAGTAAAAATAGGTGAAAATCTTGAAGTTTCAAAATGGCGACAGAGCACTAATATTGGAGATGGAAATCTCGGAAGTTGTAAGTCACTAATGTCAATTGTACCTGTGCATACTGTTGATGGTAAGGGTTGGGGAGGCCCGGTTGGTGGAATGAGTGACCGCCAGAATCCAGTTAGACTTATTGTAGATAATCTTCAGAATCATGATGACAATTTAAGAATATTTGGGAATGTTTATCTTAATATTGATCTCTTGAAAGGACTTTCATTACGTTCATCTGTTGGTTTGGATTTTACAGGGTACTGGCGTAAAACTACTGACCTTACCTATAAATCAGGATTTCTTAGTGAAGATAGAAATAAACTATACCAGACATCAAATTATAACTATAGCTTGAATAATAACAACGTATTACAATATGTATTTGATGCAGGAGGCAGCAACTTTGATATAATGATAGGAGAAGAAACAAACTCAAATAAATATACTTATTTTTGGGGTAGTAGAAGAGTTTTTGCTCTCGAAACTACTGATTATATGCAACTAGATGTTGGTGAAGAAGAGAAAGATAATGGAGGTAATAGTAGTAATAATTTTATGCTGTCACTTTTTGGAAAGATAAATTATAATTATGCAGATAGATATTTAGCCTCAGTTACTTTACGAAGGGATGCATCTTCAGTATTTGGTAGAGAAAATAGATGGGCAACTTTTCCGGCGTTTTCTATTGGATGGGTTTTAACAAATGAACCTTATTTAAAAGAAATATTATCATTTGCTTCTAATCTAAAGTTAAGATATGGATGGGGACAAAATGGTAACTCTAGAATTGATAATTATGCAAGTTACCAAATGTATAAGTCTCTTTATGATGTGGGTACAGTTTGGGATTGGAACTGGGGTACAGCATACGATTTTAATGGAACAGGCGGAAACCTTCCTGCAGGATATATTCGCATTCAGCTAGCTAATCCAAATCTCAAATGGGAAACGACTACACAACATAACTTTGGTCTCGATTTCGGATTTTTCAATTACAAATTAAGTGGATCATTTGATTATTATATAAAAAAGACTACAGATATTTTAATGAAGCCAGGATATGTTGCGACCTTGGGAGAAGGAGCAGCTCGTTGGCTTAATGGCGCGGATATTGACAACAAAGGTTTTGAACTATCTATTAACTATAAAGGACAAATTAATAAAGTTGGTTTAGATGTTAGTGGAGTTTTTTCTCACAATAAGCAAACTGTAGTTAAGGTTCCTGATGTTGTAATTAATAATTTTGCTGGCAACGGGGAAGATCAAAATATAATTGGACGCCCTAGAAATTCATTATATGGTTATGTAGCTGATGGTCTTTTTCAATCAGAAGAAGAAGTAATCAATGCTCCGACCCAAATAGGGGCAGCTCCTGGAAGAATCAAGTATAAAGACCTAAACAATGATGGAAAAATTAATGATAAAGATCGAACATGGATAGGAGTCCAGGATCCAGATCTTGAGTTTGGTATAAATGTAGGTTTGAGATGGAAAAATTTTGACTTCTTGATGTTTTTTAATGGGATTATGGGTAAAGACCTTGATGTTAGTAGCTGGAAAAAGTGGACTGATATATATTCGTTGGGAACAGTTGGTGAAAATTATGGCACAAGATTATTGAATGCATGGACTCCAACCAATAAAAAGTCTACGATACCAGCTATGTGCGTTAATAATTACAATGATGAGGGAAGGTTTTCAACCTATTACGTTGAGAGTGGTTCTTATTTAAAAGTAAGAAATGTGGAAATTGGTTATTCAATTCCTGAAAATATATTAAATAACATTAAATTGAAATATGCTAGAGTATCCCTTAGAGGTGATAATGTCTTAAAACTAATGAAGACTTGGGGAGATAATGCATATACTGGGCTTGATCCAGAGACTCCAGGTAACAGTTATCCTTTACCTTTTTCAATAACAATGAACTTAAATATTACTTTTTAACAATAAAATTTAACTATTATGAAAAATTTTAAAATATTAAGTATTATACTTATTTTAATACTAACTTTATCTTGTGAAAAACAGCTTGATCAGAAACCACAAGGTGTAATTTCTGATTCAGACCTGAATACCCCAGATAAGGTAGAAAAGTTAATAAATGCTGCCTATTCGTTTGTTGGTCAGAACCATTTTAATAAACAAATGGGAATGCCTTACGAAGAAGGTTCCGTGAGAGGTGGAGAAGCATATAAAGGCGGTTCTGGGACGAATGATAATGCAGAAAGGAATCTATGGGAGACTTTCACATATATGCAGCCTACTACTTCAAGTGACCTTGATGCTTTATGGTGGGTTCATTATGTTGCAGTCGGTCGTATTCATGATGCGCTTAGAAGAATAAAGAATTTTACAGAAGCAGATTATCCTCTTAAGAATCAACGTATTGCTGAACTAAGATTTCTTAGAGCACATGTCTATATGTATATGAAACTAAACTTTAAGTTCTTTCCATACATAGATGAAGATACACCAATTGATCAGTATGACAAGATAAGTAATGATGAGCTTTCTAACCAGCAATTATGGGATAAATTAATAGAAGATTTCCGATTTGCATCCACCAACCTTCCACCAACTCAATCGCAGGTTGGTAGACCAACTCAATTTGCTGCTAAAGCTTATTTAGCAAAAACTTTATTGTTTTCTGCTTATGAACAGGATGAAAAGAATAATGTTGTAAATATTAACAATGCAAAATTGACAGAAGTTGCTAGTCTATGTAAGGATGTGATTGATAATGCAGGTAAAAGTCTTTCTCCTGATTTTGCTCAAAATTTCCTCTGTGAATATGAAAATGTGGTCTAACCCCCTATAAAACTAGACTAAAAGTACAAATTTAAATTGTACTTTTA